>JBDKLK010000145.1:0-3013 GCA_039795655.1 Actinomycetota bacterium | reverse complement strand
AACTGGAACTTCGCGCAAAACATAAACTGGCTCAGTTATTTCTGCATGTTTCGCCATTGTTGTCAGCACTGCATCTCTGTCAGCTGAATCCACGCGATTAATAATCGTGGCTACTAATGAGCAACCATTTTCAGTTAATGCATGGCGAGCATGTCCAGCAGAAGTTGCAACTTCATCAGGTGACAAATCATTTCCTGATACAACTAATAAAACTGGGCTGCCTAAATTTGTTGCAAACTGTGCATTCAGTTCCAACTCGGAAGCAGATGCGGCACCAAGAAAATCACTACCGATAATCAAAACAAAGTCGTACTTATTTTTTATTTTGTTGTATGCATCAACAACCTGTGAAACAACTTTGTCTGAGTGCCCCTGCGAAATACTGTCAGCGAAATCGTCATAATCGAACGGACAAACATCTGCGTACTCAATATCTAGGTTGTATTGAGCAATTAGCATTTCGATTAGGGCATCGCGATCTTCATATCCAGGTGTAATAGGTCTAAAAAGGCCTATTCGACCCACTTTTCTTGCTAATACATCCATCACGCCAAGCGCTGCTAAACCTTTTCCTGCACGCGCAGAAGCAGCAGCTATATACAGGCTTTTGGACACGGACAAACCCTAATGTGTACATAAATTGCGACGACTAGGGGATTTTTGCCCATTACTCTTGCCACCTACCAATATTGAGAGCAAATTAATGGCCAAATCTGTAAATCCAAACCCAGCAAGCCTGGGTCTGAGGCGAATAGACAAGCCGCCTGCTTTTGGTGAGTATCTAAAGTCGGTTTGGAAATATCGCGATTTCGCTTGGCAATATGGTGTCGCAAAAATCCGCAGCGGTGCCGCTTCCAACAATCTCGGTTTAATCTGGGAAGTTCTTGATCCACTTCTACTTAGTTTTGCATATTACTTAGTTTTTGGTGTTTTGCTTGGAACTCAAAAGGACTCATCTAACTTTCCAATGTTCCTAGTCGCTGGAGTTATGACTTGGAAACTTTTTCAAAGCACACTTGTCAACACCGCTAAATCTCTAACTCGTGGACGTGAACAAGACATGATTCACACCGGTGTTCCACAATTGGTAGTTCCAATTGCAACAGCTATTCAATGGGCAATCAAGTCAGTTCCAGTAATGATTCTGCTTTATCCAGCTTCTCTATTGCTTGGTGCACCAATTTCAGCTAAATGGCTGTTGCTGCCATTCGTTTTTGCAATGACTTCAATTTCAGCATTTTCGCTTGGGTTATTGGTGGTCCGCTTAATTTCCAGAATTCCTGACTTAATTAATTTGATTCAGGTTTCTATGCGCATGATGTTTTTCATGACTGGTGTTTTCTTCTCTGTAAACATCAGATTCGAAAAAGCGCCGGAATGGATTCAAACAATTGTTTTACATAATCCATCAGCTGTTTTACTAAATCTTTGCCGTTCCATTTTCCTAAACGATATTCCAATCACATTAAGTCAAACTTGGATTCTGGGTGTAATGACTCTCAGCTTCATTTTGTTTGGTAGCTATATGTTCTGGAGAGACGAGGTGAAGCATGGCTAAAAAAATGCCAGTGCTCTCCACCCAGGACATTACCTACGTTTATGAAATTAAAGCCTTACGCAACAACAAAAATCGCTTAGCAAAACTGAAAAGTGTTGTTCTTGGACACAAAAAACAAATTGTCGCTATCCAAAACGTTTCTGTAGAACTAAATGCCGGTGAAATTATTTCGTTGGTTGGAAACGCAGGTTCTGGTAAAAGTACTCTGCTTGAAAATTTCAGTGGAAATTTGCGGCCTACTTCAGGTCAGGTTTGGGCTCTAGAGCAACCAGTCTTGCTTAATGGCTCAATTGCATTTTTCGGACAACTCAGTGGTGTTGACAACATCAAATTGGCATTACTCGCCATGGGCAAGTCAAAAGAAGAGTCGCAAGTTCTCGTAAGAGAAATTATTGAGATGGCTCACATAAAAAAGATTGCCAATCACCCGTTGAATTCCTACCCAAGCACAATTCGCAAGAAAATTATTTTCGAAATTGCTTTCGCCGTCAAACCTAAAATTCTGCTTATCGATCAACGGCTGAAGTTACGTGGTCAACAAGAGAAACTTGAGTTTCAAAAACGCATAAAAGCTCTCGCAAAATCTGGAAGTTGTGTTGTATTTGTTGGAATGCCACTCGCACAAGTTTCTAAACTTTGCAATCGCATGATTTGGCTAGATCATGGGCAAATCAAAGATGATGGAACAGTGACTCGACTCCTGCCTATATTTAGGGCTAAGCGTTCATGAAAATTCTTGTGATTGGCGGCACTCGATTTGTTGGTTTGGCAATGGTCCGAGAACTTTTGAATCGCGGTCATGAAGTGTCAGTTTTTCATCGTACCAATTCAATTCCAGCTGGGACCGAAAAGGCTCACCACTTAATTGGAGATCGAACAAAAGATTTCACAGCCTTACAAACAGGTAGCTGGGATGCTGTAATCGATGTATGCGGATATCGACCTTATGAAATTCACGCTCTATATGATGCACTAGCCGGAAGAATCCAAAAATACGTATTCATTTCCACGGTTTCAGTTTACGATGAATCAATTCCGACGGGAGAAAATGAGTCCGCAAAACTTGCAGACACATCTGTGCTCGATGAAGCAGACGAGATCACTATCCCAATTGACTGGGAAACTTACGGGCCATTGAAAGTTCTCTGCGAACAAGCCGTCAAAGAGCATTACCCGAATAATTTAATTATTCGCCCTACTTACGTTATAGGTCCAGATGACTACACAAATCGTTTCAACTTCTGGGTAGAAAAGTTTGTGAACAATGAGACCGTTGAAGTTCCTTTGAATAACGCGACGTCAATGCAGTTTATTGATGTTAGAGATCTGGCTGCCTTTACATGTGACGCCATCGAAAAGAATCTGAAAGGCGAATTTCATATTTGCGCGCCAACCACAACGTTCATCAATATGATTTCACATATTAAAGCTACAACCAATTCAAAATCCGAAATC
>JBDKLK010000144.1:0-3014 GCA_039795655.1 Actinomycetota bacterium | reverse complement strand
CAACAAACCGAAAAGTTTGAATGTAGAACCACCTTGTGCGGCAGATTGAGTTACGTTGTTGTAAGGCTCTGTCACATAATCTGGACCGCCATACATCGCAATGATTTCACCAGTGCCTGGGCGTTCTGCAACTAGTCCGATGCGAACCCCATCAGTATTTGTTTTTGGACCAACGCGCAAAACAGCGCGTTCTGCAGATTTTTGTGCACGTTTTTCAATGGTGGTGACTACTCGTAAACCAGCTACACCTAATGCAGCATCGTCATATCCCAATGTGTTTAATCGCTTTGAAACTTCCGCAAGGATGTAACCCTTTGGACCAGCTAAGCGATTGCCATCCATTCGAGGGATGTAAGTAGGAAATTGAGTTTGGGCGCGAACATTCGCATCTAACCAACCTGATCCAACCATTGCATCGAGTGCAGAGTTCCAACGTTCTTTCAGACGCGGCAGATCTACTTCAGGTGCAAAACCTTCAGGTGATTTCAAAAGTGAAGCTAGGAAAGCTGATTCCGAAACAGTTAGTTCGGTAACTTTCTTGCTGAAGTAAGCCTGTGCGCCAGCTTCAATTCCATATGCGCCGCGACCAAAATAAACAGTATTTAGGTAGTTAGCAAAAATCGTATCTTTGTCTGAGCTGGTTTCAAGTTTGATAGAAAGTACTAACTCTTTAACTTTTCGAGTAATCGAACGCTCAGAAGAAAGATAAGCATTTTTCACATACTGCTGTGTGATGGTTGAACCACCTTGTTGGCTTCCACCAATCACATTGTTAATAACTGCACGACCAATACCAGTTATAGAAAAACCGGAGTGGTTATAAAAATCTTTATCTTCAAGTGCGAGTACTGCATGTTGAGTATCTGCTGGTATCTGCGCGAGATCAACTTGCACACGGTTGTATTCACCGATTCGACCAATCTCGTGAACACCATCTGCGTAATAAACAACAGTTGAGTTAGCGAAAGAAATTTCGTTTGGAGTCGGAATCGAAGTAATCGAAACTAAATACGCAAGTGCTAGCGAACCGAATACACCTAATGTAAATCCAGTACCAAGTAACAGTTTGAGTGATGGCACAAAGCGCATTAATCCTGTTTTGTCATTACGTGGATAGTTGATGAAACTTGGCATTCGCATTTTTCTCACAACCAAACTAAACACTATTGAGCGAGATCTCGTGGCTTACGCGCAGTTTTGCGCGGTTTGCCGTCACCAAGGACGTATGAAACTAGTGCGTGATTCCAACCACATCCTTGGCAAACCTCTACTGTGTAAATGCTCAAAAAACCATATTGAGTTGCCATTCGCGGAAGTTCTTTTGGTTTAACGATCTTTCCACTGGCATGCCCGAGCTCAACTGAATATACGTATGTGAGTTCATTCAAAATAGTTTTGTTGCAAATCGGGCATTTACGAGTGGTTTCTTGCCCGTAATACTTGGCGGCCCGCAATAAATATGGATCGGTATCCGCACCATCAAAATCAAATCCCGCAGTTCTGCGGATCTCCAAAATGGCTTCGCGCCGGGCTAGCGAGTGATCAACCACATGTCGAGGAGCCTTCGGGTCGGCCACTTCCTCTGGGGTTTCAGGCGCGATTCGCTCTGAGCTAGTGGATTTGAGTCGACTGCCCTTAACTGAGTTGCTGCGTGGAGTTGCCATTAGGGCGCAAAGGGTACGGAATCCGAGAGTATTTCGCCTAAAGATTTGCCCGCTTGTTACTTTCTGATGTATCATTTTGATACATCATTGGGAGGTATCAATGCGCAAGTCATCTGCCGTTGAGCTGGCCATTCTTGGACTACTTCAAGAGAGCCCGCTTCACGGATATGAACTCCGCAAGCGACTTTCCACCCTGCTTGGTGCGCTAAGAGCGATCTCGTACGGCTCTCTCTACCCTGCACTAAAGCAACTTTCGGAAGCTGGATTTATCAGCGAAGCTGGCAATGACCAGTCGCCAGGTCCAGCCCTTTCCACAAAACGCGCGCGAATCACTTACAGCCTGACTGATGCTGGCAAAAAGCATTTATCAGAACTGTTAGCCGAGTCAGGTCCAGAAACTTGGGATGACGAAGGTTTTGGTGTTCGTTTTGCGTTCTTCTCTACAACTGAAAGCGAAGTTCGTCGCCGGATTCTTGAAGGTCGTCGTTCCCGTCTAGCAGAACGTAGAGCAACACTTCGCGAGAGCGTAGCTGCAACTCGTGAACGTATTGATCGCTACACAATCGAACTACAACGACATGGTCTAGACGGTGTTGAGAACGAACTGCGTTGGATAGACGAATTAATCGCAGCTGAAAGTCGCAGCAATAATCAAGTAACAAATCTGAAGGGAATCTCATGAGCGAGATCAGAGTGGCAATCGTTGGTGTCGGTAACTGTGCCGCATCACTTGTCCAAGGTGTTGAGTTTTACAAAGACGCATCACCAAAAGAAACAGTTCCAGGTCTAATGCACGTTCAATTCGGTGACTACCACGTTAAAGATGTGAAGTTTGTTGCTGCATTTGACGTCGATGCCAAAAAAGTTGGCAAAGATCTTTCACAAGCAATTCTTGCAAGCGAAAACAACACAATTAAATTGTGCGATGTACCAAATACAGGTGTAACAGTTCAACGCGGTCACACATACGATGGTCTCGGTAAGTACTACCGCTTGACTATTGAAGAATCAAATGAAGCACCAGTCGACATCGTTAAGGTATTGAAAGATACAAAAGTTGATGTTTTGGTTTGCTACCTTCCTGTTGGTTCAGAAGAAGCAGCTAAGTACTACGCACAATGTGCAATCGATGCAGGTGTTGGTTTCGTAAACGCACTTCCAGTTTTCATCGCTGGTACAAAAGAATGGGCAGACAAGTTCACAGCAGCCGGTGTTCCAATCGTTGGCGATGACATCAAATCACAGGTTGGTGCAACCATCACTCACCGCGTTCTTGCAAAACTATTCCAAGACCGTGGCGTGATTGTTGATCGCACTTACCAACTAAACGTTGGTGGAAACATGGACTTC
>JBDKLK010000143.1:0-3052 GCA_039795655.1 Actinomycetota bacterium | reverse complement strand
CGATGTTTTAGGTGGATTTGTGGATGCGGCAGCTCGAAATATTGGACATCACCACGCCGCGCCTTTGCGAGATGGGCTTCAATCTCTTCAGAAAGCTTTCCGGGAATATTCCGATATTCAGGACGAACCTGGAGCTGGCCCTGGTGAGAGATACACCGGCTACGTAGCCCCGAACTAAATTCGCAAACTACTTCTTGTTGCTATTAGCGAGAGTGATCAAATCTACTCCCTGCAAAGCAAAGCGATGTGGGCTAGACATATCAATCAACATTGCATCTAGGTTTGATTCCATGCAAGACAATGCAATCGCACTCGCCCACTGAGCAATAGGTCTGGCATCTGGATTCCAATCTTGCAAACTCTGAATGCTTGCAAAAACTGGTAAACCTGTTCGCCCATCTGCAGACTTAAAAGTTACTTGTGAAATGAAACTGTCTTTTTCGGTGCCATCTTCATTTACAGATGCAACTTGTGCGACAACTGGAACTAATAAACGAGCTGACTGCAATGCGCTAAGAATTGCAGCTCTAGTGATTTCATTTTGCATTTGGGTATGCAGATTTAATGCAACTAGAAGTTCGGGGTTTGCAGAACCATCATCACCAGCAAAATCTGAAGTGAATATCTCTGAACCGAATTTAGTCATTACTACAAACGGCAAGCGTGAATGTCAGTTACAAGAATTCCGCGAGCACCGATGTCATAAAGCGAATCCATGATTGTGTGAACTTCTGCTTTAAGAACCATTGCTCTGACCGCTGCCCACTTTGGATCTGCAAGGTCTGAAACCGTAGGACTTTCGATACCTGGAGTTAATGCGCACGCTTTATCAAGCAAATCGCGTTTGATGTCGTAATCAACAAGGACGTATGCTCGAGCAACCATTACGCCTTGTAAACGGCGAACAAATGTTTCCACCGCAGCATCTACTGGTGCACCTTTACGGCGGACCACAATTGCTTCAGACTTAAATAGTGGCTGGCCAATGATTTCAAGTCCCGCCTGACGCAGTGTCGTACCAGTTGCAACGACATCTGCTACCCAATCGGCAACACCGAGTGCAACAGCATTTTCGACAGCGCCATCTAGTTTGACAATTTTCGCTGAGATTTTGTTTTCATCTAACCAGTTTTGCAAAAGAGTTGGGTAAGAACAGGCAATTCGTTTACCAGATACATCTGCGATAGAACTAGCGCTGCCGATGGGCGCTGCCAAACGGAAAGTCGATGCACCGAATCCGAGTTCAAGAATTTCATCAGCATCTGCAGCTGAATCACTCAACATGTCACGACCAGTAATACCAATATCAAGTTTGCCGCTACCCACATATACCGCGACATCTTTTGGTCGTAAGAAGAAAAACTCTGCATCATTCACTGGATCGTGAATAACAAGTTTGTCGCCACTTCCAGATTGGAGATATCCGGCTTCACGCAACATCTCTTTAGCTGGTTCAGCCAATTGACCTTTATTTGGGATAGCAATTCTCAACATAATTAAAGCTTTCGGTAAACGTCTTCTAGCGTGATTCCACGTGCAAGCATTAACGCTTGAATCTGGTACAAAAGTTGGGAGATCTCTTCGGCGAATCTTTCGTCTGATTCAAACTCGGCAGCCATCCAAGATTCCGATGCTTCTTCGACAACTTTTTTGCCAACTTGGTGCACGCCAGAATTAATGTGGGCAACGCTGGCTGAATTTGAGTCGCCTGATGCAACCTTTGTTGACAACTCAACCCAGAGTTCATCGAAGGATTTCATAGAGGGATTCTACTTGCGTAGTTTTTTAAGTAATTGCAACGAAGCAATGACAGCCTCTGCTGCTTCAACACCCTTGTTATCGCCTTGATGAGGAGTCTGACTTCTGTCCAGAGCCTGCTGCTCGTTATCCACAGTTAATACACCAAAACCAATCGGCTTCAGAGTCTCCAAAATAGTCTGATTTACGCCAGTAGTTACTGCGTCGCACACAAAATCAAAATGCGGTGTATCGCCACGAATTACTACAGCTAGCGCAACGACTGCATCGAATTTTACGAGAGCCACCTTGCAAGCTAGTGGAATTTCAAAAGCGCCTGATACTCGGAAGGTTTCGAAATCAACTTCGCCTTTGGTTAGCGCGGATTCGGCACCGGCAATCAAACAATCCATAATCTGGTTATGCCAAGCTGACGCAATCACTGCAACCTTTGCACCTTTAGCCGATGCGCTGAACTCTGGAGCACCTTCACGGCTCATGACTCTTCCACCTTTATTTCGTGACCCATCTTGTCGCGTTTGGTTCTTAAATAATCGATATTTGATTCGTTTGGTGAGATCTCAATTTGAACTCTTTCAACAATTGAAAGCCCATAACCTTCAAGACCAGCACGCTTGGCTGGGTTGTTCGTTAACAACTTCATAGTTTTGATTCCTAAATCAACAAGAATTTGCGCACCGATGCCGTAGTCACGACTATCTGCTGGCATACCTAACTTGAGATTTGCTTCGACAGTATCAAAACCTTGTTCTTGAAGTTCGTAAGCCTGAAGCTTGTTTAATAAACCAATGCCACGGCCTTCATGTCCGCGCATGTACAAGAGCACACCGCGACCTTCACGAGAAATTTGTTTCATTGCTGCATGGAGTTGGGGTCCACAGTCGCACCGGCGCGAACCAAATGCATCACCAGTTAAACATTCAGAGTGAACTCGCACCAAGACTTTTTCGCCATCGCCGATTTCACCCTTCACAAGGGCTACGTGTTCGATTCCATCAACTTTGCTTTTGAATCCAATAGCTTGGAAATCGCCATATTCAGTTGGCATCTTTGCACTTGCAATTCGTTCAACTTGATTTTCAGTATGTCGAATGTGGGAAATCAATTGAGCAATGCTGATCATTTTTAGATTGTTTGCATTCGCAAATTCGCGGCACGCATCGGCTCGCATCATCGAACCATCGTCGTGCACTAGCTCTGCGATTGCACCGACAGGAGGTAAACCTGCAAGTCTCGCTAAATCAACAGCTGCTTCAGTGTGACCGGCACGTCGAAGCACTCCGCCTGGAACAGC
>JBDKLK010000142.1:0-3087 GCA_039795655.1 Actinomycetota bacterium | reverse complement strand
CTTCGCTATCGCCAAGGTCAGCCAAGATGGTGCGAGGGTGAATTTCTCCCCACTTCAATGCGATGCTCAGACGAGAAGTGCCATCGAGGTCGGCGCGATCTCGATTTAGTTTGTAATCTTTAGCGCTATCTCTAATGAAGCTCTCAAATCTTTCGAGCGCTGCAACTTCACCAGCGACACTTCTTTCCATTCCTGATGGCATTTCAACTTTTGGCAATCCGTGACTTTCAGTCTTTAGCCATTTTTTATGAAGCTCCATTTGAAGTGGTGCACGCCAACCATGCTGCAACCATGCTTTATAGAAAGGGGTGTAAACCCTGTAAGGAGTTTCGTCGGCTTTGCGGATTCTTCCTGGTGCGACTGCGTAGTTCGATCCGACAAATTCGAAATCAATTCCATTTGCCGCCAAAATTTCTTTTACTTTTTTGTCGCGAACTATTCCCGCTGTTGTGAAATCTGGTGCACAGAAAACTTTGTCGGCTTTTGCCGCTAAAGCAACTGCTAAAACTTCCTCAATCGGATCACCGTGGCGAACGATCAGGTTTCCTGAAAGTGATTTATCCAGTTCGGTTAATGAATCAACGAGATAAGCCTGTTTAGGTGCTCCCCAGGTTGGCCACAACGCGTCATCAATCATCACCATGCATGCAGTTTTGTCGCCATACGCGTCAGCAGCCGCGAGGGCAGGATTGTCATTTATCCGCAAATCTCTGCGAAACCACATCACACTATTCACGAGGGTTAGCCTAGGCAGACATCAACTCCTGCGCACTCTTAGCGATAGCGTGCGCCTGTGAGCGACCTAATTGATACCACTGAAATGTATCTGCGCACCATCTTCGAATTGCAAGAAGAGGGTGTGGAACCGTTGCGTGCCCGCATCAGTGAACGGCTGAATCAAAGTGGTCCGACAGTTTCTGAAACAGTTGCGAGAATGCAGCGAGATGGTTTGATTGAACTGCAAAATGGTAGGCAGCTTGGTTTTACTGCTGAAGGTTTGCGTCTAGCTCAACAAGTAATGCGACGTCATCGTCTTGCTGAATGTATGTTGGTTGAAATCCTGCACGTGCCTCTAAATGAAGTGCACGAAGAAGCCTGCAAATGGGAACATGTGATTAGCGAGAATATCGAGCAGAGAATTTTGAGCTTGTTGAATAACCCAACTCATTCACCATTCGGTAATCCGATTCCAGGTGTCAGCACTGAATCAGATTTAAGTGCCTCTGGTGAATACGTAACTCTAGAAAATGTAAGTTCTGGATCTGTTTTGCTTCACAGCATCGCGGAGCCAATGCAACATGACGAAGATGTTATGCAAAACATTCTCTCAATTGATGTAGTGCCAGGAAAAACTTTCAAAGTTGAAAAAGTAGCTGATGGTTGGTTGCTCGAAAATGTTGGCAGCTTCAAACTTCCAGAAATTCACGCCAAGAATCTTTTCGTGAAAGTTATTTCCTAAAAGCAATCAGGTCAGTAATAGCGCGGCCTAGATTAATTCCTTTGGTTTCAAATCTGGTGGTTGGTCTGCCAGACCAAACTCCTAAAGGCAAGTCTGTTTGCAACTCCCAATCAGGATGTTTTTGCAGTTCTTCTTTTGTCCAATCAGCATAATCTTGCCAATCGGTTGCGAAATGGAAAAAGCCGCCCGGCTTAACTTTTGAGGCAAGCAAAGAAAGATTTGTTGGATTCACGAACCTACGTTTGAAATGCCGCTTCTTTGGCCAAGGATCTGGAAAGAACAGTCGGATTCCATCTACAGAGTTGTCAGCAATTCTGTTTTCAAGAATTTCTAAGGCATCGCCTTCTATGATGCGAACATTGTCTAGATCGTTTACAACTAGCTGATTAATCAGTTTTCCAACACCAGGAGTATGTAAATCGATAGCAAGTACTGCAACATCTTGCTGTGCCAATGCATACTTCCAAGTGGCTTCACCCATTCCAAAACCAATTTCAATAATGAATTTATCAAGCGAAAGTTCAGCTGCAAGATTGATCTCGGATTCGCCGGATGGATAAATGAATTTCCCACCGAAATCTTCAATCGATTGCGCCTGTAAAGCGGTAACGCGAGATCGACGCAACTTGTACGTGCGAATATCCGAGCCCTTTGGCGCTGTCTCAGTCATTGCTCTATTCTCTCGCATTAAGAAAGCGAGCGAAAAATGCGCACTCATGAAGTGGTGGAAGTGTTTGACCACAAACACCCGTTTAAGACCATTATGCGCTTGCTAAAGCCGCAACGAGGCAAACTTTTTCTAGCTTTCATTCTTTACGGTATTAAACATTCACCAATCTGGGCTCTACCACTTATCACTGCTGGTGTGATTGATGTTTTGGTTCAGGATGAACCTTTGGATCGCCTGTGGTTTTTTGCAATTGTGCTTTTTGCATTATTCGGCCAGAACCTTCCCGTTAATATTCTTTTTACGATGACTCTTTCGAGAGTATTACGAGACCTCGAAGTTAAATTGCGTTCTGCATTAAGTGAACGAGTTCAAGAACTCAGCATTGGTTTTTGGAATCGGATGAATGTTGCATCTTTGCAATCCAAAGTGGTTCGAGATGTTGAAAATATTGAAGCTGGGTTGCGCCAAGCTGGTAACGGTGGATTTGCCGCGATTTTCAACTTTGTTGGCGCTATCGCCATCACAGCCATCAAAGTTCCAGAATTTCTGATTTTCTTCCTAATCATGATGCCAATTTGGGGTGCAGTTTTCGTGTTCACTCGCCGCAAACTGAATTCACGCAACGAGGCATTTAGAAAGTCTGTTGAGAAGATGTCTATTCGCACGAGTGAAATGATGTCTCTCGTGCCCATCACTCGTGCGCACGGTTTAGAAAAACCAGCATTAGGAAACATCGAGCGCGAGTTTGATAAAACTAAGAATGCTGCATTGGATCTTGATTTTGTTAACGCCGCTTTTGGTGCTAGTTCTTGGGTTATCTACAACCTTCTTAACGGAGTTTGTTTGGTAACAGCTGTTTGGGCAGCAAAAACTGGTCGCGCTGACATCACAGCAGGTGAAGTAGTGATGCTGGTTGGCTATTTCGGTGTGCTTTCATCTGCTGTAGTGATGATGACTG
>JBDKLK010000141.1:0-3108 GCA_039795655.1 Actinomycetota bacterium | reverse complement strand
GATCGAGCCACCGAGATGAAGAATCTGATTGTCAGTCCTTCAACGGGATCGGCTTTGCAGTTCTTGCTAAACCTTGCAAAAGCCAAGAATGTCGTTGAGGTAGGGACTGGAACAGCTGGAGCTTCTTTTTGGATTGCTAGCGCTCTTAACCGCGATGATCAATTCACTACCATTGATGGTGAAGGTGAGCACTACAAACACGCAAAAGAAATCCTTGACGATTTTGATCAATCACCAAGAGTGCGCGCTATCCATGGAAAACCACTTGAGGTACTTCCTCGATTAGCTGATGAGACTTATGACATTGTGGTGCTATCAGATATTCAAGAACAAATTAGTGAAGTTCTTGAAGAAGCAATTCGCATGGTGCCAATTGGCGGTCTACTAATTTTGTTAAATGCTTTAGGCAATCAAAAAGTTGGAGACTTAACCCAGAGAGATTTGCCAACTGTTAATCGCCGTTTGGCTGTTCAAGCAGCATTCAAAGACAACCGATTGAAATGCAATCTTTTAACCATTGGTGACGGATTGCTTGTGATGCAGGTTATTGAGCGGGAATACAGAGCTATCGAAAGCTCAACAATTTAGAAATAAAAAATGCCCGCACATTGAGCGCGGGCATTTATTAAAGATTTAGATTGGGCGAAGAGTCGGTCCAGCAGTCTTTGCAACGTGAACTAGTTGAGCTCCAAGATCAGCAGCTTCTTCAGAGTTCAAAGAAACAACCAAACGTCCGCCGCCTTCGAGTGGCACGCGCATCACAATTGCACGTCCTTCTTTAGCAACCTCCATAGGACCGTCACCGGTACGTGGCTTCATTGCAGCCATTAAAACTCCTTATTAACTGCTCAACAGAGCCAGATGGCTGACTGCTAAGACCTAACACCCGAAGCCAAGGCTTCAAGTTCACTGGGCGCATTATCCCCTAGAAACCTGACCTCTAAAGCCACACAATTACTCTCAGTTAGATTTCAACGGGTAAAAATCACATTCTGTGACATGATCGTTAACAAATCCGGTGGCCTGGAGTGCCGCGTAAAGGGTGGTTGGGCCAACAAATGCGAATCCGAGGGATTTCAAATACTTAGACAATGCCTCACTCTCTTGGCACTTGGCTGGCAATTCGCTGAGTTTCCTAGCTGGGCGCTTATATCCCTGTGCCTTTAAAGATTTGTCCGTGGGGGCTGCGGCCAACAAAGTTTCGGTTAGCCAGGTCTCGCCGTTTTGATCCCACTGATCTATTAGAGCTCGAGCATTCTTTATTGCGGCTTCGATTTTGCCTCGGTGCCGCACGATTCCTTCATCTTGAAGCAGGCTCGCGATTTTGGGTTCATTGAAGCGGGCAACCTTCTCAACTTCGAATTGCGAAAATGCCTTACGGAAATTTTCTCGCTTACGCAAAATTGTTATCCAAGATAGACCAGATTGAAAACCTTCGAGTACCAATCTTTCATACAAGAGTCGATCTTCACGGATCGGAACTCCCCATTCGTAATCGTGATAGTTTGCATATTCAGTTGAACTGTTTGCCCAATCACAACGAATGAGTTGTTTAGGCATTTGATTTTTCGAGTTGAGCTGCAAACTTTCTTAATGAAACTTGCACACCATAAATGAAAAACGGCTTCAATAAACCAAAACCTATTAAACCAAGTTTTCCTAGCGGAATTTCTAGGTCTTCGCTCCAAAAAAACCGTGACTTTGAATCACTGATTTTTTCTACCCGCATCGCACCGGTTCCTCGAACAACTTTTCCAGTGTGAATCACATCAACCTGAAATGGGGGCTCCCACTTAGTAATTTTCATCGTGTCCCAAAAACCAATTGGGCCAATTCCAGTAAAGGCAGCGATTTCTCCGCCAAGTTCTTGAGCTTGGTTGCCGCTTCGAACCTCAACATAAGTCCCAAGCATCCATTCAGATTGTTTTGGCCAGTCGGTTAAATATCTAAAAACAGATTCAGCACTTGCATTTATATCAATCGAGAGTTCGAGATGTTGCATGAAATTATTTCTGGACTTTCTTAAGTGAATTAATCTCGGTTTGCATCTCACTAATGACTTGGTCTACTCGGCTCTTGCGGTAACCAAACAATGCAAGTGGAACTCTTTGACCGTTTACATAAGTTGCTTGAGTATCGAAATCGTCTTGATCTTCGATCTGACCGAGCGCTCCTGTTGCTGCTAGAGCCAAAACTCCGATAACCGCTAAACCAACTAAGAAAAACATCCAAAACATGCCCTTAGTTTCACCCAAATCGGACTGTCTCGCAAACCTTGACTTTATCCTGACAATTCCTCGGCAAATACCAAGAATTCCTCTGACATAGTTGCTTCATAGTTCACCACGTCGACAAAACCAGATCGAATCGAAGGATTCGAACGACAGAATGGAAAAGAACATGGCACGTAAAGTCTCAACAAAAGTTGCGGCAATCTCTGGAGTCAGCGCTTTCGCTGTTGCAGGTTTGATCGCACTTACTTCAACCAACTCAGCTTCTGCTGATGATTTGGTGAACCCATCAAATACTTCTATCGATGCCGATGGAGATTTTGGTCATCATGGTCCAGGGATGGGTCCAGACATGGATGGCGACTTCAATGGTGGCACCATCATCGATCGCACAGAAACATTCGTTGATGATGCTGGCGTTGTAACCACCCACACAATTTCAACCGGCACTGTTACTGCAGTAGATGGCAACTCTGTCACTTACACAAATGCAGATGGTGAATCAATCACCGTAACAGCTAGTGACACAACTGTCGTTGAACGCGATGGCGCAATCGCAACCGCTGCTGAAATTCAAGTTGATGATCTTGTTGGTGTAGAAACCGAAACTGTTGATGGAACTTCAACTGTGGAATCTATCTTTGCTAGCAGCACCGGCACTTTGGCACCAGGCCGTGGCCATCATGGTGGTCACCACGGTAAAGGTGAAATGATGAACGACCGCGGTGATCGCGTAAATTCAGAAACCACATACGAAGATGCGGATGGCAATATCGTCACCGAAATTGATTACGACGGTGAAGTTACAGCTATTGATGGAAGCTCAATCACCATCACCTTGGCAGATGGCACATCAGTCACTATTGATGTGAATGAC
>JBDKLK010000140.1:0-3177 GCA_039795655.1 Actinomycetota bacterium | reverse complement strand
TTTGAAGCTATTACATTTTCACTTTCTGGACAGCTTTGGCACGTCACGATTGATGGCAAAGCAAATCGAATTGGCGATTACGAATCAGTTGTAGATCCACGCTTGAGTCCTGATGGTCAAAAGATAGCTTTTAGCGATGGTGCTGATTTGGTTGTTGTAAGTATCGATGGCAAAGAACTTTTCAAAAAAGTTTCCGAAGCAGAATACGTAACTTATGGACTTGCAGACTTCATCGCTTCAGAAGAACTTGGTCGTTACCGCGGCCACTGGTGGAGTCCAGATAGTGCTCAACTACTTTTCGAAAGAAATGATGAAACTGATGTGGATATTCGTTGGATCGCCGATCCAACCTTCCCAGAAGCTCCTGCTCGCCCACATAAGTATCCATCTGCAGGAACCAAGAATTCAGAAGTGTCTCTTTTCGTGGTTGATCTAACTACGAAAGAAGTTAACGAACTTGCTTGGGATAGAAAAACCTACGAATACTTAAGTCACGTTTCATGGTCAAAATCTGGGGCATTGATTAGTCTTTTCAATCGCTCGCAAACAAATAAGGATAGCTACACAATCAAAAACAAAGTTTTGGTTGAGATTCTTAAAGATAGCGATACCGCTTGGTTAGATGCCGAACAAGGATTCCCAGTTCTTAAGAAAGATGGCACAGTTTTTACCAAAGCTGATGCTCAGAAGATTGCTGGTGTTGAACCACACAGCTTGCTTGACTTAACTGAAAATGATTTCACAATTGCGTATTACAACAAGCCTTGGGAATATCAGGTATCTCGGTTTGGTTTCGATGGGAAAAGTTTAGATATTTCTCGACCTGATGGATACGCTGGCGGCATTGTCGATGGTCAATTCGCGGTTGTTGTCCAACACGCACTGGATTTACCACATGCTGAATATCTCGTTAAGCGAGATCAAGAAACAATTTTCGAGATTACTTCTTTTGCTGAAAAAGCTCCGGTTACTGCGAAACCAATTTTTGAATCAGTCACTGACCGCGAATTACCTACCGCTGTTATTTTCCCAGATGGACACCAGATTGGATCTCACAAACTTCCGGTAATTGTTTCAATTTATGGCGGTCCGCAACACAGCGAAGTAATTGCATCTCTTCCAGCTTTTGCAGGAGACCAGTGGTTAGCGAATCAAGGTTATGCAGTTGTAGTTATTGATAACGCAGGTACGCCAGGAAAAGGTGCGGCTTGGGAACGCGAAGTAAAAGATGACTTAACTGAAGTTATTCTCAACGACCAAGTAAACGGATTGAAAGCGTTGTTTGAGAAATATCCGGACTTGGATTCAACCCGAGTTGGTATTCACGGCTGGTCATTCGGAGGTTATCTGAGTGCGCTTGCAGTGCTTGATCGACCAGATATTTATCACGCCGCTTGGGCAGGAGCACCTGTTACAGATTGGCGTTTGTACGACACTGCTTACACCGAGCGTTACCTTGGCCATCCGGATGTCACAAAAGCCAACTACGAAAAACAGTCATTAATTGGTAAAGCCCACAAACTCACTAGACCTTTGACATTAATCCATGGTCTGGCAGACGACAATGTGTTGGCGGCACATTCTTTGCAGCTTTCAGGAGCACTACTAGCCGCTGGAAAAGCACACAACTTCTTGCCGCTAGCTGGAGTTTCACATATGACACCACAAGTGGATGTGGCTAAGAACCTGATGTTGTTAATGCGTGATTTCTTTGATGCAAATCTCTGATTTATTCAGAGACGAAATCGCGACCGCTTGCAGGTCCTGAAGTTTCAGGACGTTCCACTGCAATTCCGCTTGGCATTGGTTTGTCACTGTGTGGACGGCGAATCTCAACAACCTTTTGCAAAGAAACTTGTGGGAAGTGGCAAGCAACTTTGTGTCGCGGTGCAACTTCTTTAAGTTCTGGCATTTCGGTTGCGCAAATATCTTTAGCGAAAACACAGCGAGTTCTAAATACACAACCAGACGGCGGATTGATAGGGCTTGGCAAATCACCCTGCAACAAAATGCGTTCGCGCTGTGATTCTGCAATCGGATCTGGCAATGGAACTGCTGAAAGTAGCGCTTGGGTGTATGGATGCTGCGGAGCTGAATACAAAGTATCGCGATCAGTGATTTCCATAATGTGACCGAGGTACATCACAGCTACACGGTCTGAGATGTGACGAACAACAGAGAGATCGTGTGCCACAAATAGGTAAGAAAGATTAAATTCTTTTTGGATGTCATCAAGGAGGTTCACAACCTGCGCTTGAATTGATACGTCCAAAGCGGAAACAGGTTCATCTAGCACGATAAATGATGGGCGCAATGCGATAGCGCGGGCCACACCAATACGTTGACGTTGTCCACCAGAAAATTCGTTTGGGTAACGGTTGTAGTGCTCTGGGTTTAGACCGACACGTTCCATAAGTTCTTGAACCGCTTTTTTTGTTCCGCCTTCAGGCTTAACACCTTGAATTTCGAAAGGAGCAGAAATGATCTTTCCGACTGTGTGACGTGGATTCAAAGATGAGTATGGATCTTGGAAAACCATTTGCATACGGCGGCGTAGTGGTAGAAGTTGTTTGCGATTTGCCTTGGTGATGTCCTGACCTTCGAAAACAATTTTTCCGCCGGTTGGATTCAACAAGCGAATTGCAGTGCGACCTGCTGTCGATTTACCGCAGCCAGATTCACCCACCAAACCAAGAGTTTCACCTTGCATCAAATCAAAAGAAATTCCATCTACAGCTTTTACGTCACCGGTTTTGACAGTACGCAAACCAGTCTTCATTACTGGGAAATACATTTGCAAGTCAGTAACTGACAAAATTGGTTCAGTCATTAGTTCCCACCTGACAAACGTTCTTTAGCAACTTGGATACGACCGGCGCTATCTAGATGGCATCGCACATCGTGGCCAGGTCGAGTTTGAAGAAGATCAGGCATTGCAGTGTCGCAAGCATCTCCATTCACACGGGACTTCGCGAAGCAACGTGGAGCAAATGAACATCCTGCAGGAAGTCGTAGCAGCGATGGTGGTTGTCCTTCAATCGGCAACAAGCGATCAGAGACTTCATCAAGACGTGGTGCAGAACTCAACAAACCAACTGTGTATGGCATTTCTGGACGGTAGAAAATGTCGTTAACACTTCCCCGCTCAACTACGCGACCTGCGTACATAACCATTAC
>JBDKLK010000139.1:0-3226 GCA_039795655.1 Actinomycetota bacterium | reverse complement strand
AAGATCTTTTGCAGACGAAGGCCTCAATCATCGGCTCAATGCGAGCCAAGAAATCCTTAGGTATCGATATTCCTGTTTGGGCTCAGGTAACTGTTGAGACAACAGGAACTATGTTGCTGGGTTCTGAAATTGGAGCTGCCTTAACGTCTTTGCAAGCACTCGGTATTGAAGTTATCGGTTTGAACTGTGCAACCGGACCACTTGAGATGAGTGAGCACCTACGTTATCTTTCCCAAAACTCATCTATCGCAATAAGTGCAATGCCAAATGCTGGATTACCAGTATTAACAAGTGACGGCGCTTACTACCCGTTGTCACCTGCAGAAATGGCTCAAGCGCACAAAGGATTTGTTAATGACTATGGTCTTTCTTTGATCGGTGGCTGTTGTGGAACCACGCCGGCTCACTTGAAGGCTATTGTCGACGAGTTACACGGACATTCGATTCAACCTCGAAACCCGATCATTGAACCATCGAGTTCGAGTCTCTATGTTTCAGTTCCGTTTAAGCAGGAAAATTCGTATCTAGCCATTGGCGAACGCACAAATGCAACTGGTTCCAAAGCTTTTCGTGAGTCTTTGCTGGCTAATAATTTTGAAAAATGTGTCGATATCGCGAAGGAACAAATTCGCGAAGGAGCACATCTTCTAGATTTAAACATAGATTATGTCGGACGCAATGGCGCAGAAGATATGAAGCGG
Source organism: Actinomycetota bacterium (assembly GCA_039795655.1). Classification (GTDB taxonomy): domain Bacteria; phylum Actinomycetota; class Actinomycetes; order S36-B12; family UBA5976; genus JAFMIT01. The sequence continues at coordinate 2,525 of JBDKLK010000139.1, read as the reverse complement.
CTATCAGCTCTGTTTGCAACATCTAGCACCTTGCCAATAATGCTTGACTCTACCGAGCCCGATGTCTTGCAAGCCGGATTGGAATCAATAGGCGGTCGCGCAGTTATAAATAGCGTTAACTACGAAGACGGAGCTGGCCCAACATCAAGATTCCAAAAAACTATGCACCTTGTCAAAGAGCACGGGGCTGCAGTCGTAGCTTTGACTATTGATGAAGATGGTATGGCTAGAAGTAGCGAAAAGAAGATTGAAGTTGCATCAAGGCTGATTGAAGATCTCACTACAAATTGGGATATGAAGGTAAGCGACATAATGGTTGACACTCTTACTTTTCCAATTGTCACGGGTCAAGAAGAAACCCGCCGCGATGGTCTAGAAACTTTGAAGGCAATCAAAGCAATATCCGAAAAGTACCCAGATATTCAAACTGTTCTCGGTCTCTCGAACGTCTCATTTGGTTTGAATCCAGCCGCACGCCAAGTTCTTAACAGTGTGTTCTTGTCTGAGGCAATTAAATCGGGATTGACTGCTGCAATTGTTCACCCATCGAAAATATTGCCACTTTCCAAAATACCTGCAGACCAATTAGCGGCAGCCATTGAGCTTATTTATGATGAAAGAATATTTGAAAAGGATCTTTGCGTTCACGATCCATTGGCAAATTACTTAGATCTCTTCGCAAATGTAGATGAACAATCTTCCTCAAAAAATCGATTAGAAGATTTGATGGCTCTACCTCTTCTTGAAAGGCTGTCGCTAAGAATTATCGATGGCGAAAAAGACGGCTTGGAAGAAGATTTAGCATTGGCATTGGCGCAAAAACCAGCACTCCAAATAGTAAATGAAGATTTGTTAAGCGGAATGAAGACCGTAGGTGAAAGGTTCGGCGCTGGCACAATGCAACTTCCTTTCGTTCTTCAAAGTGCTGAGGTTATGAAATACGCAGTTTCCATTCTTGAACCTCATATGGAGAAATCGGAAGAGAGCGGTAAAGGAACAATGGTTCTGGCAACCGTCAAAGGCGATGTTCACGATATTGGTAAGAACCTTGTTGACATAATTCTTAGCAACAATGGTTACAAAGTTGTAAACATTGGGATTAAGCAACCAGTAAATGCCATTATCGATAGCGCCATTGAACACAATGCCGATGTAATCGGAATGTCGGGTCTGCTAGTTAAGTCAACCGTAATTATGAAAGAAAATCTCGAAGAGCTGAATGTTCGAGATTTATCCGAAAGATTCCCAGTGATTCTTGGCGGGGCCGCCTTAACAAGAACATACGTTGAGGACGATTTAACTAGTGTCTACAAGGGTGAAGTTCGATACGCCAAGGATGCATTCGAAGGTTTGAAACTCATGGATGCACTAATGGATGTTAAACGCGGAGTTCCGGGTGCGTCTCTACCAGAACTTAAGAAACGTCGAATCACAAAAGTAGATTCTGAACCTTCAACTTTAGATAACAGCAGATCGGAAATTACAGACACAAACGAAGTTCCGAACGCCCCATTCTTCGGTTCAAGGGTAGTAAAAGGGTTTGCTCTATCGGACATCGTCTCTTATCTAGATGAAAGATCTCTTTTCCTCGGTCAATGGGGACTCAAACCCTCAAGAGCTGACGATGCACTGTCGTATGAAGAGTTAGTGGAAACCGAAGGTAAACCTCGACTCCGATACTGGCTAGATCGAATAGCGAGTGAAAAGATTTTGGAACCATCTGTGGTCTATGGTCATTTTCCCGCTTACAGTGATGGTAACTCGATTCACGTAACCAATACTGAATCAAATGACGAGTATGTATTCAATTTTCCACGTCAACAAAGAGACAGACGACTTTGCTTAGCGGATTTTGTTAAGCCCAAAGGTAGAAATGATTTCGTAAGTTTCCATGTTGTCACAATGGGCAATCGAGTCTCTGAAGTCGCGAATGATCTATTCGCGGCAAATGAATATCGAAATTACGTTGAACTCCATGGTTTATCAGTGGCACTAACTGAAGCATTGGCAGAGTTTTGGCATGCTCGCATTCGAAAAGAATTAGGAATCTCCAACAAAGATGCAGCCGAATTAGCAGGTATTTTGAAACAGCAATACCAAGGTGAACGTTTTTCTTTTGGTTACCCGGCTTGCCCAGACCTCGATCAACAACCAGACCTGGCAATGCTTCTCAAAATTGAGCGAATCGGTGTAGAAGTTTCAGAAGAGATGCAACTGCACCCTGAACAGTCAACTTCAGCAATCATTTTTCATCACCCAGAAGCAACGTATTTCAATGCGCAGTAAACCTTTTCATTTCAAACTCGCAGGAATTGACGTATACCTCCCAACCAGTGGAGCGATCGGTTTCCTCCTAATTGCATATTTCGCATTGCCAACTGCAATGGTTTTAGCTGATGCTGAAAAAGTCAACGTTTCTGTGATTCTGATAGCAGGACTGCACGCTTTAGCCATCTACATAACCATTTTCATTCACGAACTTGGTCATGCTTTTGCGGCTTTGCGGTTTAATCAAAAAATTGAAG
>JBDKLK010000138.1:0-3227 GCA_039795655.1 Actinomycetota bacterium | reverse complement strand
CGCAAACCTTCAACAATCACATCAGTTGCTGATTGTTTTCCGACATAGCCGACGATTCCGCACACGAGCGGGAGTTTAGTTAATTTCTAGATTGCTAATTCTTTTGCCACAACATCAGCAATGTGTTGGGCTTTTGCAGTTGCAAGCTCTTTTGTCTCGGCTTCAACCATCACGCGCACAACTGGCTCAGTTCCACTCGGGCGAAGTAGTACACGACCGGTGTTTCCGAGTTCAGATTCAACAGTTTTTACTGCAGATTGCACCTTGGCATTGGAATCAACCGAGTTTTTGTCAACATTCTTTACATTGATTAATACTTGCGGCAACTTATTCATTACTGATGCAAGTTCTGCTAATGACTTCTTTGCTTGCGCCATTCGCGCCATCAACTGAACTGCAGTCAATGCGCCATCGCCTGTGGTTGCATATTCACTGAGAATTACATGGCCACTTTGTTCGCCACCAAAATTGAAACCACCATCACGCATTGCTTCAAGCACATAGCGGTCGCCCACTGCAGTTTCGATCATGTTGATATTTTCTTTTTGCATTGCAATTTTGAAACCTAGGTTTGCCATAACGGTTGAAACCACAGTATTAGATTTAAGAGAACCAGCATCGCGCTTTGCTACTGCAAGTACTGCCATGATTTGGTCACCATCGACAACATCGCCGTTTGCATCGACCGCCAAGAATCTGTCAGCATCACCATCGTGTGCGACACCAAGATTAGCTTTTTGCGCAACTACTGCTGCTTGCAAATCTTCCATATGGGTTGAGCCGCAATTTTCGTTGATGTTGTTTCCGTTTGGTGAACAATGAATCGCAATTACTTCTGCACCTGCGCGGCGATAAATCTCTGGTGCAACATAGGAAGCCGCACCATTAGCTGCATCGACTACAACTTTTAATCCAGCAAGCGAACCATCAATTGTTTCGACAACGTGTGCAATGTATTTTTCAAGAAGTTCCGGCGCATCTTTAACTCGACCAACTTCAGCACCTGTTGGGCGTGACCATTCTTCACCCATACGGGCTTCTATTTGATCTTCAACATCGTCGGCGAGCTTTACTCCACCGCGAGCAAAAAACTTAATTCCGTTATCTGGCATTGGATTGTGACTTGCAGACAGCATTACACCTAAATCTGCACCGGTTTGGGCAACTAGATAAGCAACCGCTGGAGTTGGTGCAACACCGACTAGCAAAACATCCACGCCTGCACTTGCAAGACCTGCAACTACTGCAGCTTGTAAAAACTCACCACTGGCTCGAGAATCTTGACCAACGATTGCAACCGGTCGATGACCAGAGAACTCACCAGAATCACCGAGCACGTGTGCTGCAGCGACAGATAAATCCAATGCGATTTCGGCAGTCAGATCGATGTTGGCGCGACCGCGCACACCATCTGTTCCAAATAAGCGACCCATAGGAGTTGAAGCCTAACCTTGTGCGGATAAAACAAAACCCCCACCGAGGTGAGGGTTTTGCAAAGTTTGCGAATTAACGCTTTGAGTATTGAGAAGCCTTACGAGCTTTCTTCAAACCGTACTTCTTACGTTCCTTAGCGCGTGCATCGCGGGTAAGGAAGCCAGCCTTCTTAAGACCTGGACGAAGTGCTTCACGATCGATTTCGTTAAGTGCACGTGCGATACCAAGACGTAGAGCGCCTGCTTGACCAGAAACTCCGCCACCATTCATAGTTGCGAACACATCGAACTTGCCTTCAAGACCTGCAAGTTTGAATGGATCGTTCACTGATTGTTGGTGAACTTTGTTTGGGAAGTAGTCAGCTAGTTCGCGACCATTGATAACCCAACGGCCAGTGCCTGGAACCAAACGCACACGTGCGATTGCTTCTTTGCGGCGACCAGTTGCATTGCTTGGTGCAGCTTTAACTGTACGAGATGCTTTTGCTGGAGCAGCAGTCTCGCTGGTGTAAACCTCGGCGACCTCAGTCACTTTTTTCCTTTCACACAATCGCGGTTGCGACTGTAATTACTGTGCAACCTGCGTGATGTTGAATGGGACAGGCTTTTGTGATGCGTGTGGATGTTCAGGTCCTGCATACACCTTTAGCTTGGTGATCTGCTGACGACCAAGACGGTTGTGAGGCAACATGCCCTTAACTGCTTTTTCAATCGCACGACGTGGATTGGTCTTCAACAAATCTGCGTATGAAGTTGCAGTCAAACCACCAGGCTGACCTGAGTGGCGGTAATCAAACTTGTCGGTCAACTTAGCGCCTGAAAGTGAAACCTTTTCAGCGTTGATGATTATTACGAAATCACCAGTGTCGACGTGAGGTGCGAATGTTGGCTTGTGCTTGCCACGTAGCAAGGTAGCGGCCTGAGTTGCAAGGCGTCCAAGTACAACGTCCTCGGCATCAATGATGTACCAAGTGCGATCTACTTGATTCGCTTTAGGCTGAAAAGTGCGCACAGCAAAAACCTTCGTTCGTAGTTGTTTGGTTGAGTTAGCACGGCCAGAGCCGTGTTCACAGGGTGCGCAGGTTACCTGCAAGGGTGCGGGCGGGTCAAAACGGCAGTTTTACGCTCATTTTGAGAGTAAATCGGGGGCCATTTCCCCATTCTTACCCGCAGTTTTTGGGGCTTTCCACGTCAAGACTGTGTGGTCCTCCCCAATTAAGTAGAACTCGTGATGCTCTGCACTCTCATAATGCAGGATTGGCAATCGGAATTTATCTGCCACATGGCGCAGAGCCGTGGCATCCTTGAGCAGGACTGGCTCGCTCAATAAATAAGGTCGCTCTTCGACTAAGAACAATCTTCCAGTCAATGCGGTCAAGGATTTCTCTGGTTCAGCTCTACCCACGCCATCAAATAGATACTGAATCATCAAAGCCAAAACTATTCCAACAAATACCAGACTACTGGCGACCAGCAATCCTTCGCGGCTAAAAATATTTCCTGCTGCATAGTGAATGGTTACTGCCACAACAGCGACGATGAAACTTACATAAAGAGCAATCAACATGAATCTTTCTGGAAGTGTCCAGTTGTGCCAGTGAGATTCTTCTTTTGCATTTTCAAGTGCTTCGGCTAACTCTGGCGCAATTTTGCGACGATGATAAACAAAAAACGGTAAAACTGAGATTACAGAAACTATGCCGGCGAATCCATAAGGATTTTGTTTTGTCCAGTCAAGAACTTTTGCTACCTGTGGAATATGAAACCAAACAGACCCGTAAATATTCTTGTCTT
>JBDKLK010000137.1:0-3256 GCA_039795655.1 Actinomycetota bacterium | reverse complement strand
CTGAAGATGTCGATGGCGAAGCGCTTTCAACTTTGGTTGTAAACCGCATTCGTGGTTTGTTTGCGTCTTGCGCTGTTAAAGCTCCAGCGTTTGGTGATCGCCGCAAAGCAACTCTCCAAGACATGGCGATTCTTACTGGTGCACAAGTTGTATCCGCAGAAATCGGTTTGAAGCTAGACCAAGTTGGCCTAGAAGTTCTTGGAACAGCTCGTCGCGTTATCGTCACTAAGGATGCAACCACAATTGTTGATGGTGGCGGAAAGAGTGAAGAAGTTCAGGCGCGAGTTGCACAGATTCGTGCAGAAATCGAGCGCACTGACAGCGACTGGGATCGCGAAAAACTTCAAGAACGCGTTGCAAAACTTGCTGGTGGTGTTTGCGTAATCAAAGTTGGTGCACACACTGAAGTTGAATTGAAAGAAAAGAAGCACCGCATCGAAGATGCTGTATCTGCAACTCGTGCAGCAATCGACGAAGGCATTGTGCCTGGCGGTGGTTCTGCATTAGTTACTGCTTCTAAAGTTCTAGACGATTCACTTGGTGAAGACGGTGACATCAAAGTTGGTGTAGGCATCGTTCGCGCAGGTGTAGTTGAACCACTTCGCTGGATTGCTGAAAACGGTGGCGAAAACGGCTACGTTGTTGTTTCTAAAGTAAAAGAAACTGGCCACGGTTACAACGCAGCAACCGGTGAATATGGCGACTTGATTGCAGCGGGTGTTCTAGATCCTGTGAAGGTGACTCGTTCAGCATTGGAAAACGCAGCATCAATCGCAGCAATGCTATTGACCACTGAAGTTCTTGTTGTTGAAAAACCAGAACCTAAAGAAGAGCCAGCAGGACATGGTCATAGCCATGGACCTGGCGGTCATTCACACTAGTTATAAAAAAAACTGGCGCAAGGATTTCCTTGCGCCAGTTTTTCTTTTGGGAGAGAGTAACTTTTAAGCTATTTGTGGTTTTGGATTGCGACGGTTGTAAATCGCTTCGCGATCATCTTCTGAAAGACCGCCCCAAATTCCGTATGGTTCACGAACAGCGAGTGCGTGGGCTGCACATTGTGCAATTACTGGGCAGGTAGCGCAGATTGCCTTCGCATTGGCCTCGCGATTAGCGCGAGCTGGACCACGTTCGCCTTCTGGGTGAAAGAAAGCTTCTGGGTCTTCACCACGACAGGCTCCCTCGAACTGCCATTCCCAAACTTCCATTAGTGGTTGGGGTAGCCGTGAGATATCAGCCATTTGAGCTCCTTTTTGTGAACTTAGGCGCACACTAATAGCGTTTCAAAAGTTGGTCAAGCCTCAAAAAGTTAAGATTTGGTAGATAAGCGGTTAATTTCGCGTGATAAGCGGACAAATCACCCAGCCCTTGAGCCTCAAAATGCACAATTTCATTCATCCCGCAACGATTTGCCTATGAATTCTCAGGTTCCAGCCACCACTACTTTCACGGTGGCCATCGTGGCTCGCAGGCTTGGAGTAGCCGCAGCCACTTTGCGAACCTGGGATCGCCGATACGGACTAGGTCCAAGTGCACATCAAGCTGGCGCACATCGCAGGTACACAATTGAAGATTTAGCAAGGCTTGAATCAATGCGTCGCATGGTTAACGCCGGTGTTCCTGCGTGTGATGCCGCAAGAATTTCTGCAGAAGCAGATGTGAGTCAACTTCCACAAATCAGATACATCGAAGATATTTCAAATGCAGTTGCTGCGCAAAACATAAATCTTGAAAGTGGAACTGCTGTTGCAAAAGGTTTAATTCGTGCAGCTTCTAGTCTGGATCCAATTGCATGTCATGCAATTATCGTCCGAGCAATTAAACAACGCGGTGTAATCAAGTCTTGGAATGAAGTAATTGCACCGGTATTAGTTGCTGTAGGCGAAAAATGGTCAACCACAAATCGCGGTGTTGAAGTTGAACATATGTTGAGTGACCAAATTGTTTTGGCATTTATGCAGTACACAAATTCTTTGGTAGAACCGATTAATTCTCGACCTGTATTACTTGCTTGTGCACCAGACGAAATGCATTCACTTCCTTTGTACGCAGTAGGCGCTGCTTTAGCTGAACGACAAATTGGCAGTAGAAATCTCGGCGCCAGAATTCCTCACGAATCACTTGTTTCAGCAATGGAGAGAATCGGGCCTTCAGCAGTTCTAGTTTGGAGCCAAACAACTGGAATTTCAGATCCCGTTCGACTCGCAGGCCTGCCACATCTTCGTCCAATCGCCAAGATTTTCGCGGGTGGACCAGGATGGCCCGAACCATTGCCAACGGGAGTCATCAAAGTTTCAAGCCTCTCTGAAGCGGTTAATTCACTAGCCAAATCCAGCGTCTTCTAGGCGTAAAAGCCGGGTAATTCGCCCAATCTTGATTGACTAAACTGCGCTGCCTAGAGATAGCAGGTTGCGATGAAAGATTTCCCGCTTGGGCCACTTTCGGATTTTGATGCCAAGTTTGGATTCACAGGTCTCACATACGACGATGTTTTGCTTTTGCCAGCAGCAAGTGACGTGGTACCAAGTGAAGTAGATACCTCGACTCGCTTAACTCGCAACATCACACTTCGCGTTCCACTGATTTCATCAGCAATGGACACAGTTACTGAATCTCGAATGGCGATTGCAATGGCTCGCCAAGGTGGCGTTGGTGTTCTGCACCGCAATCTTTCAATTGAAGATCAAGCTGGCCAAGTTGATTTAGTAAAACGATCAGAAGCTGGAATGGTTTCCAGTCCAATCACTTGCTCGCCAGACAACACACTTGATGATGTAGATAAGTTGTGTGGTCACTACCGAATTTCGGGTGTTCCAGTAGTTGATGAAGATGGACGCTTGCTTGGTATTGTCACAAATCGCGATATGCGTTTCGAAGAAGATAAGAATCGTCTCGTTCGCGATGTAATGACCAAGATGCCTCTAGTAACTGGTCCGGTTGGAATTACCTCTGAAGATGCGCTTTCGCTTTTGAAACAACATAAGGTTGAAAAACTTCCACTAGTTGATGGTGAAGGAAAACTTCGCGGCTTAATCACTGTTAAAGATTTCGTAAAGAAAGATCAATATCCACTTTCAACAAAAGATGCGAGCGGTCGCTTGATGGTTGGCGCTGCTGTTGGTGTAGGCGAAGATGCGTATGCACGTAGTCGCACTCTGATAGATGCTGGTGTTGATTTTGTTGTAGTAGATACTGCACACGGTCACTCAAACGCAGTCCTAGAAATGGTCCGTCGTCTAAAAAAAGACTCCAAAGT
>JBDKLK010000136.1:0-3266 GCA_039795655.1 Actinomycetota bacterium | reverse complement strand
TCGTGAAATGATGCGTGCACTCGGGTTTAATATTTAACCCTGATGTTAAGTGCTCATGATTTAGAAGTAAGAGTTGGCGCGAGAGTTCTTCTTTCGGGTGTAAATTTCAATATCAATGCTGGTGACAAAGTTGGTCTTGTAGGCAGAAACGGTGCCGGCAAAACAACTATGACGAAAATTCTCGCTGGCGAAGCTCAACCAGCGCTCGGTAGTATTTCAAAAACAGGGACGGTCGGTTACCTTCCACAGGATCCACGAACTGGAGACCTAACTGTAAAGGCGCTTGATCGAATTCTTTCAGCAAGAAATCTAGACACAATCATTCGCAAAATGCGCCAAGCTGAAGTAGATATGACTTCAACAGATTCAACTGTTTTTGAAAAAGGGATGCGTCGATACTCCAACGCCGAAGCTGAATTTCTTGCCGCTGGTGGTTATGCTGCTGAATCGGAGGCTGGATCAATTGCATCGAGCCTAGGACTGCCCGTGCATATTCTTAATCAAGAATTAAGTACGTTGTCGGGCGGTCAACGCAGACGAATTGAACTTGCAAGAATCTTGTTCAGTGGTCACGAAACTCTTTTGCTTGACGAACCGACAAACCACTTAGATGCTGACTCGATAATCTGGCTACGAACATTTTTGCAAAACTACCCTGGTGGCGTTGTCGTAATTAGTCACGATGCTGATTTGCTAGAGGCAACTGTAAATCGCATTTTCTTTCTTGACGCAAATCGATTGGTGTTAGACATCTACAACATGGGGTGGAAGCGGTACCTGCAACAACGGGAAACTGATGAACGTCGCCGTAAGCGGGAAAGAGCCAATGCCGAAAAGCAAGCTGAAACCTTGATTTCACAAGCGGAGAAGATGCGAGCAAAGGCAACCAAAGCAAAAGCTGCACAATCCATGTTGAAACGGGCTGAAAGACTAACCACGAATCTCGAAGAGGTTCGTGCTAGTGACAGGGTAGCAAAACTTAGATTCCCAGAACCAGCTCCTTGCGGTAAAACACCATTGATGGCAACAGGTTTGTCTAGAAGTTATGGCTCAAGTGAAATTTTCACGGATGTTGACTTAGCAATCGATAAAGGTTCTCGAGTTGTCGTTCTAGGTCTAAATGGTGCTGGCAAAACCACCTTGCTACGAATTCTTGCTGGTGTTGACCCGTCAGATACGGGTGAAATTCAACCTGGTCACGGTCTCAAAATTGGGTATTACGCTCAAGAACACGAAACACTTGATGCTGAAAAATCTGTTCTTGAAAACATGATGAATGCGGGTGTGGATCTCGCCGAAAGAGAAGCAAGATCTGTCCTCGGCTCATTTCTTTTCACAGGTGATGATGTTCTAAAACCTGCGGGAGTGCTTTCTGGCGGTGAGAAAACCCGTCTAGCTTTGGCAACTCTCGTAGTCTCTGCTGCAAATGTTTTGTTGCTTGATGAGCCGACCAACAACTTAGATCCGGCTTCACGTGAAGAAATCCTCGGGGCTTTACAGACTTACAAAGGTGCAGTTGTTCTGGTATCGCACGATGAAGGCGCGGTTATCGCATTGAATCCTGAACGAGTACTTTTGCTTCCAGATGGCGTAGAGGATCTATGGAATGATTCTTATGCCGAACTCATTTCCCTCGCTTAACTTCTAGCTTTCTTTGGGTAAGTTTCGCAAAGCAATAACATAAACAGAAACCGCAAATATTGCGATCAATATCCATTGGCCCACATATCCCAAGTGCGGACCAGCGGTAATTTGCGGTAAGGGGAGTTTTGCCAATCTCGCAACATCAGGAGCGATGATTTCTAGGTAGATGTGATCATCTGTATCCAAAACCGTTGCCGGTGAGTTAGTTTGGCCATTCGGGATATCAGATGGGTCAAGGTCAAAGTTCCGTATGTATCTCAACCTTCCTTGCAGTTCCTCTGCATCGAAACTTTCCAGATTTTCGACTGTTTGACTCCAACCTAGCGCGACAACAATTTGATCGCCACCATCCAAGATAAAAGTTTTTAGCGCAATAAATCCAGGAACACCGTCAAGACTTTGTTTTCTCCACCACGTTGTATCTTCTGAGAAAGTGCCAGACATTTCAACTTGCGTGTATTCGTCAAAGTTCAGTTTGATATCACTTAGATCCTTGATTGTTAATGGATTCCTAGAAATGCTGTTCTCGATTTCTAGATTCAGCTCTTGACGTTCAAAATGGCGACTCCATTGCCACCTTGCAGCTACTAACGCAAGAGGAAAAACGATTAATAAAGTTAAAGTGAGTGCGCCAATCCGTATCCATTTCTTGGGTTCTGGCTTTTTTCGCACTGCTGAATCGTAATGCGAGCCTTAAAATCAGGATGTGGCGTCCAAAAAGAACCCTGCTTCTAAACAAATTGTGCATTCGGTTACTACGGCAAGCTCTGGGCTTACGAAACAACAGATGGATCGCAGTCGAAAATATATGTGGTCAATGTCTATCCGTATGGTTTGTTTTGGTCTCGCACTTTTAACTGATGGGATTTTGAGATGGGTATTCCTCGCTGGTTCGCTTGTCCTTCCGTGGGTAGCAGTAGTGATTGCAAACGCAGGTCTTGAAAACCGCCTGCAAAAGGCTGATACATCAGAAATTGCTCATCCACGAGCCATCGAATAGTTCTTTAACTACCAATTCCTAGCCTTGCGAAGCCTAGATACTGAGCGGTATCCACTAATTTAGCCCCCGTACGAAAGGGGCCTCTTGAGCAGGGTTGTAGTTGTTACTGGCGGTAATCGTGGCATTGGAGCCGAGATCGCGAAAGCTTTTGCCGAGCTAGGTGACACAGTCGTTGTATTTAGCCGGTCAGGTACAGCGCCTGAAGGCATCGCAGCAATTTCTTGTGATGTTTCGAGGACAGAATCTGTTGAGGCTGCGTTTGATCAACTCGAAGAAAAGTTTGGTCCGGCTGAGGTAGTAGTAGCGAATGCGGGTGTCACAAAGGACACTTTGTTGATGAGAATGTCAGATGAAGATATCGACAGTGTGATCAACACGAACTTAATTGGAGCTATCCGAATTGCGCGCCGCAGCTCAAAAGCGATGCTCAAACTTCGCCGAGGACGGATCATTTTCGTTGGCTCAGTCGTGGCACTTCTGGGAAGTGCTGGTCAAGTTAATTATGCCGCTAGCAAATCAGGTCTAGTAGGAGCTGCTCGAAGTCTTGCACGCGAAGTTGGCGGGCGAGGGATTACTGCAAACGTTATCGCTCCTGGTTTCTCTATGGGCTCGCTGCCGAGCG
>JBDKLK010000135.1:0-3274 GCA_039795655.1 Actinomycetota bacterium | reverse complement strand
AAATACTCGGTTGTTTGTGGCGGTGGCACAAATCACCGTATGTCGCTGGCAGATGCCGCGTTAGTGAAAGACAATCACATTGTTGCAGCTGGTGGGGTAGTTCAGGCATTCGAAGCGGTACGTCGCAAGTTTTCTGATGTGCCGGTTGAAGTAGAAGTGGATTCACTAGATCAATTACAAGAAGTTGTAGCCGCTGGTGCTGATTTGGTTTTACTAGATAACTTTTCTGTCGAAAACATCAAGAAAGCTGTTGAGATAAATGCGGGCCGCGCCAAACTTGAAGCTAGTGGCGGATTAACCCTCGATGTAGCTCGCTCTTATGCAGAAACGGGTGTTGATTACTTGGCAGTCGGTGCGATCACGCACTCAACTCCAATTCTTGATATCGGAGCCGACTTGCGAGAGTTTAAAACTGATGAAGTTGGTGCCTAATGTTGTTATGTATTGATGTCGGAAATACCAACATAGTCCTCGGAATATTTGATGGCGAAAAACTTGTTGAATCCTTTCGTATTGCCACAGACTCAAGAACAACAGCGGATGAGTTAGCGCTTAAGTTTCAAGGTTTGCTGGCTGAGGTAGAAAATATAGATGGAATTGCACTTTGTTCAACAGTGCCAGCGGTTTTGCGCGAGATGCGAACAATGTTGCAACGCTATTTCGCAGATGTGCCACACGTTGTGGTTGAGCCAGGAACGAAAACAGGTGTGCCAGTATTAACTGATAATCCAAAAGAGGTTGGCGCAGATCGCATCGTCAACACATTAGCTGCATATGCAATTTATGGCGGACCTGCAATCGTTGTGGATTTTGGAACCTCGACAAATCTCGATGTAATTTCAAGTAAAGGTGAATTCCTTGGCGGCGCACTTGCGCCTGGTGTTGAGATCTCAATTGATGCGTTGGCTTCCCGTGCAGCGCAACTTCGCAAAGTTGAATTGGTGAAACCAAAAAATGTGATTGGCAAAAACACAATCGAGGCTCTGCAATCTGGCGCGGTTTACGGATTTGCTGGGCAAGTAGATGGATTGGTAGATCGAATCATTGCTGAGCTTGGCGAAGAAGTTAAAGCTGTTATCGCAACTGGTGGTCTTGCGTCTGTTGTGGTTAGCGAATCGAACACAATCACACATCACAATCCAGACTTAACCCTGCATGGTTTGCGAATGATTTTTGAACGCAATATTGGGTAATACCAAGAACCAAATCCACTCTAGGTAGGCTCGGCGAGTGACTGATACGCCAAAACCAGAAGTTGATGACCTGCCAGAACAGATGCAGGTTCGTCACTCAAAACGTGAACGCCTCATAGAGCAAGGCGTTGAACCGTATCCAGTGAATTTTGATCGCACCTCCACTATCGGCAAGGTTCGCGAGCAATTTCCAAACCTGAATGCAGAGGACACCACCGGTGTTATCCACTCAATCTCTGGCCGCGTAATTTTTGGTCGTAACACCGGCAAACTTTGTTTCGCAAACTTGCGTGATGGTGATGGCTCTGAAATCCAGGCGATGTTGAGTTTCGACAAAGTTGGTGAAGAGGCCCTCGAAGCCTGGAAATCAATCGTTGATATTGGTGACTTCGTTGGGGTAACTGGCGAAGTAATTTCTTCTCGTCGTGGCGAACTTTCAATCCTTTGTGATTCATGGCAAATGGTTAGCAAGGCGTTGCGTCCATTGCCAAACGCACACAAGCCGCTTTCAGAAGAGACTCGGGTCCGTCAACGTTATGTTGACTTAATTGTTCGGCCTGAAGCTCGCGAAATGGCTCGGATGCGTCCAAAAGTTATGCAATCACTCCGCACAACTTTTGCTAACTATGACTTCGTTGAAGTTGAAACTCCGATGTTGCAAACTTTGCACGGTGGTGCAGCTGCTCGACCATTTAAGACTCACTCAAACGCGTTCGACATTGAATTGTTCTTGCGCATCGCACCAGAACTTTTCTTGAAGCGGTGTGTTGTGGGTGGAATCGAAAGAGTTTATGAAATCAACCGCAACTTCCGTAACGAAGGCGCTGACTCAACTCACTCACCGGAATTCGCGATGCTTGAGTTCTATCAGTCATACGCTGATTACAACGACATGGCGAAGTTCACTCAAGAGCTAATTCAAAATGCTGCGATGTCTGTCTGTGGAAGTTTGCAAGTAACACACGTTGACGGCACAGTTCACGATCTTGGTGGAGACTGGAAATCAGTTTCTATGTTCCCAGCTGTTTCCGAAGCTATTGGAAAAGAAATTACTCCAACCACTCCAATTGAAGAGCTTCAGAAACTTGCTGCTGATGTCGACATCAAACCAGAGAAAACCTGGGTACACGGAAAATACATTGAAGAACTTTTCGAACACTATGTGATTTCTACTTTCACCGGACCAACTTTTGTCCGTGATTTCCCAGTTGACACTTCACCTTTAGTTCGTGACCACCGTTATGAATCAGGCGTGGTTGAAAAATGGGATCTCTATGTTGATGGGTTCGAATTAGCAACAGGTTATTCAGAACTTGTTGACCCAGTAATCCAACGTCAACGTCTAGTTGAACAAGCCACACTCGCAGCTCGCGGTGACGCTGAAGCAATGCGCATGGATGAGGACTTCTTGCGAGCTCTTGAGTACGGCGCTCCACCAATGGGCGGTGTTGGTATGGGCATGGACCGACTTCTTATGGCGCTAACTGGTCTTGGCATTCGCGAAACTATTTTGTTCCCGCTAGTAAAGCCAGAGCGTTTAAGTTAATGAAACAAGAAATCACGTTGCCAAACGGTGTATTGATTCGCCGTGCAACAACGCGTGATGTTCGTGGCATTAGTCAATTGGTTGATACATATTCAGGAGATGGCCGACTCCTAGCTAAACCAACTGTGACGTTGTACGAATCTGTACAGGAATTCATTGTTGCGATAAAAGAAAATCAAGTTGTTGGTTGTGGCGCACTCCACGTAATGTGGGAAGACCTTGCCGAAGTTAGAACTCTCGCAATCTCACCAGAAATGCTTCACACCGGGCTTGGCGGAACTATTCTTGAATTGCTGATAGATCGCGCGAGGGAATTGGGTATTAGCCGCGTATTTTGTTTGACATTCGAAACCGACTTCTTTGGTCGTCACGGTTTCGAAGCTATCGATGATGCTCCTGTTGATGTAAGAGTTTATGAACAACTACTTGAGTCTTATGACGAAGGTGTGGCCGAAATGTTGGGCCTTGAAAGAGTAAAGCCAAACACACTTGGTAATACTCGAATGTTGCGCTTTTTGTAAATCAGCCAGTGTTG
>JBDKLK010000134.1:0-3280 GCA_039795655.1 Actinomycetota bacterium | reverse complement strand
ATCTTGATGATCACCATAACTGGAATTGTTTACAACTTACTTCTAGCCGAACCAAAAACCGGCATTGATTTCGTTTCAAACCTGTTTATTCACATTGTCACACCTGCTGTGACCCTTCTGGTTTTCTTGATTACCGGTCCTCGAGGCTTGCTGCGCCCTTCAATTGTTTTGTACTCGATGATTGTTCCAATCATCTGGGCTACTTTCGCCATCGTTCGCGGAACAGTTTTGAACACATACCCCTATCCATTCTTTGATGTAAGTGCACATGGTTTGCCATACGTTCTTGGATTCGTCGGCCAGATTATGGCGTTTGCATTAATCCTTGCATTCGGATTACTCGGATTCGACCGACTAATTACTAGAGCAAACTAAAGTAATTGCCTACCGCACTCCGAAAACGCTCACAGAAAGCGGCTTTAGGTCAATCTGCACTGGAGATGCTCCTAGATATTCTCCATCTCCCCAGACCTGCTCGCCTGGCGCACTGAGCCAGATTGACTTGGCTCTAGCTTCATCAACTTTGGGATGATGCACATGTTTTCCTGCAAAAACCTTTGGGAAAACGGTTAGCAAAGTTGGAATACTGATTTGATTCACAACTACATAATCAAGTTCACCGTCGCGAATGTCTGCTGATGGACAAACTTTCATTCCACCGCCAAACATTGATCCGTTTCCAATTGCAATCAACATTGCTTGGAATTTGCTTTCTTTGCCATCAATAATTGTGTGGTAATTAATTGGACTGAATCTAGTGAGAGTTTTAATCATCGCTGCGATGTAACGGAAAGTTCCTTTTAGATAAGTCATCTTTGCTGAGTTCGCGTTAACGCGCGAATCAAATCCGCAAGACATAACCGCGAGTACAACGTGTTCTTTTTCATCGCTGGTTTTTGCAAGAATCGCGTCGATGTCGGTTTTGTCATTTTCTTTCCACGACTTAACGAAATAATCAACAGCTTTCTTGGTTGCTTCAAAACTTCTGCCGTGAGGAAGTCCGCACGCACGCGCAACATCGTCACCAGATCCTGAGGCAATAATTCCTAGTGGTAGTTTGTATTTAAAAGCTACTTGGGCCGCAGTGTGAACAGAGCCATCACCACCTACGGCTACGACTGCATCAAATTCTGAAATGCGAGTGCTTACTTTTTGGATAGCATCTTCAGCGGAATTTCCATGAACGAATTCGTAAGGGATGTTGTTTTTCTCGAATTCCTGAAAAACATAATCAGCCAGACGATGCGTTCTACCGACACCCGCTTTTAGATTCATCATTAAAGCAATCGTCATGACCTCTCCCAAAGTCCGAATTGAGCGGCTTATCTTGCGGGCTTCAGTATTGAGCCACAAGGACTTTTGAGTAACTGCTAGTTTCCCGCTCATGAAATCGACAATTAAAGGCGAGAAACTGGCGTTTTGGCTGTTGATTTTTGCCACCGCAATCTGGGGCAGCACCTTCGTTGTTGTTAAGAGCGGTATTTCGCAGATGTCGATGTTGATGTTTATGGGCTGGCGATTCTTGATTGCTACAGTAGTCATCATTCTGCTCAAACCAAAAGCATTGAAAATGTCTTGGGATGTATTTCGCAAAGGTGTCTACATCGGACTTGCGCTGGGACTTGGTTTCTTAGTTCAGACATACGGCTTGATGTTCACTTCAGCTACGGTTTCAGGTTTCATCACCGGAATGTTCGTTGTTCTCACGCCAATCGCAGCTGGCGTTGTTTACAAAATCAAAGTTCCAGCTGTTGGTTGGATAGGTGTTGGTCTAGCGGTTCTAGGACTTGCAGCGCTGTCTCTTAAGGGCTGGTCCTTCGGTATGGGTGAATCATGGACATTGCTTGGTGCAGTGTTTTTCAGTTTCCAAATTATGTGGCTCTCACGTTGGGCCACTACAGAAACCTCATACAGCATCACCATCGTCCAAATCGCAGTCACTGCAGTTCTATTCCTTTCTTCCGGTTTAGTTATGGACGGCTACCAAGTTCCTCCAAACCAAGGTGTTTGGGTAGCAATTCTTTTCCTTGCGGTATTTGCAAGCGCTATTGCATTCTCGATTCAAACATGGTCGCAATCACATATGGATCCAACGCGTGCTGCAGTGATCTTGAGTTTTGAACCTGTGTTCGCTGGCATTTTCGGTGTCTGGGTCGCAGGAGATGCATTCACATGGCGGGTTGCGCTTGGTGGCGCATTGATTCTTGGTGCGATGTATCTAGTCGAACTTGGTCCAAAACACAATGACGAAGTCACAAAAGATTTATCAAACCCCCATTTGGGAATTTAGTCTTCGATTTGCCCAGAAAGTTGATGCAAGCGGGCGTAAAGATTTCCCTTGCTCAACAACTCAGAATGATTGCCTGACTCGACGACTTTTCCATCTTCCATTACATAAATACAGTCTGCATCTTTGATGGTGGAGAGTCGGTGTGCAATTACAAAAGTTGTTCGACCCTTCATCAATCGAGTGAGGGCTTGTTGCACTAACAATTCTGATTCATTGTCTAGAGAAGAAGTTGCTTCATCTAAAACGAGAATTTTTGGATTGCGCAATATCGCACGAGCGATTGCTAGGCGTTGCTTTTGACCACCAGACAATGTGAATCCGCGTGGACCAATGTCCGTAGCGATTCCATCGGGAAGTTGGCTTACAAACTCCCAGGCGTTTGAATCAACTAAAGCTTTCATTAATTGATCATCAGAAACTTCAATGTCACCATAGCAAACATTGTCTCGAACTGAACCTTCAAACATCACAGACTCTTGCGGCACAACCGAAATGAATTGACGAATCGAACGGTAGTCAATATCGCTAGTGTCTTTACCGTCTATCAAAACTTTGCCTGAGTTGGGACGCAAGAAACCAATCAGAATGTTTGCAAGTGTGGACTTGCCGCAGCCAGAAGGACCAGCGATTGCAACATACGCACCTGCTGGAATCGAAAGCGAAAGACCATTTATTGCATTTTCTGGTGCATCTAGATATGCAAACTGTACGTCTTTGAATTCAATAGAACCTTCTAGTGAATCAACTTTCTGCTTTCCTTGGTTGGGTTCAAGATCTTCTGATTCCAATACCTCGCTGATTGATTTGATTGATGCCAGACCGCGCGCAAAGTTTGGTGCCAAATCAGTCATCATCACTACAGCTGATGAAAGCACACCGAAATAGCCAACCAGCATCACTACTTCACCTGCTGTGATGTCAGCGCGACCAGTTTTTGCTGCCCAAACAGCTGTTACCAAACAAACTCCGTTAAGAAGGTTGTAGATAACC
>JBDKLK010000133.1:0-3346 GCA_039795655.1 Actinomycetota bacterium | reverse complement strand
CACCACAACCTGGACACCAACGAACTTCTTGGTCGCTCTTGAAATCTTTTGCGCTGTATTTTTCTTCGCTACTTGGAACTAACGAGAGGGATGGGAATTTTTCGCTCATTTGCTTGCCACATCCTTAATAAATTCCACAAGTTCGTTTGCTTTGAAAGGTAAACCCTGGACTTTGTTAAAACGGATTGCATCCACCAAATATCTTGCGCGAACTAGCAAAGCTAACTGCCCAAGATTCATTTCCGGGATGATGATCTTCTTATACTTTTTCAAAACTGCTTCAGTGTTTGCTGGGAATGGATTGAGATGAGTCAAATGTGCTTGCGCAACTTTCAATCCATTGCGGCGAGAGATTTCAACGGCTGCACCAATCGGACCGAATGTTGAACCCCATCCAAGTACCAAGACATCAGCATTTCCATCAGGATCGTCTAGGAACATATCTTCGACATCGTTTGCGATGCCATCGACTTTGTCTTGACGAAGGTGGGTCATCAAATCGTGGTTTGCAGGGTCGTAGCTAATTGCGCCAGTTCCGTTAGCTTTTTCGATACCACCGATTCGGTGCTCAAGTCCTGGAGTTCCAGGCTTAATCCATGGTCGAGCCAAAGTTTCTTCGTCTCGTTTAAACGGCCACAAAACATCGACGCCGTTAATTTCATGATTCATCTCGGTCAAGAAGTTCGGTTCAATGGTTGGCAGATTTTTCACATCTGGCAATAGCCAGGGTTCTGAACCATTGGCCAAATAACCATCACTCAACAAGAAAACTGGAGTGCGGTATTTCACGGCAATTCTTACAGCTTCAATCGCAGCATCAAAACAGTGAGATGGTGAACGCGGAGCCACAATCGGAACCGGCGCTTCACCATTGCGGCCATACATAGCCTGCAACAAATCAGCTTGTTCGGTCTTCGTGGGCAATCCAGTGGATGGTCCACCGCGTTGAATATCAACAATCACTAGCGGCAATTCCAAAGCCACAGCCAAACCAATCGCTTCGCTCTTTAGAGCAACACCTGGACCTGAAGTAGTGGTGATACCAAGTGCACCACCGTAAGCAGCACCTAATGCAGAGCCGATACCTGCGATCTCATCTTCAGCTTGAAAAGTAGTTACATTAAAGTTTTTGTGTTTTGAAAGTTCATGCAAAATGTCTGAAGCCGGAGTGATCGGGTAAGAACCTAAGAAAAGTGGCAAACCGCTTTGTTGTGCACCAGCAATCAAACCGTAAGAAAGTGCCAGGTTACCGCTGATATTTCGGTATGTACCAGCGGCAACTTTGCTTGGTTTGATTTCGTACTGCACGCTAAATACTTCAGTGGTTTCCCCGTATGACCAACCGGTCTCAAGTGCTTTCAAATTCGCTGCCAAAATTGTTGGCTTCGATGCAAACTTTTCGTTCAAGTATTTGCGTGGTGTTTCCATTGGGCGCGAGTACAACCAGCAAAGCAAACCGAGGGCAAACATATTCTTCGAACGTTCAGCTTCTTTGCGAGTTAACTCAAACTCTTTTAATGCGTCAACTGCCAAAGAAGTGATTGCAATCGCGTGCAAGTTGTATTGAGACAACGATCCATCATCTAGTGGGTTAGCGGTGTAGCCAACTTTGTCGAGATTGCGTTGAGTGAATTCGTCGGTGTTGATAATCAAGTCTGCACCAGCAGGCAGATCTTTTAAATTTGCTTTCAACGCCGCAGGATTCATTGCAACTAATGCAGTCGGCGTATCGCCCGCAGTGGTGATTTCGTGATCCGCGAAATGAAGTTGGAAAGCGGATACGCCAGGCAGCGTTCCTTGCGGTGCGCGGATTTCAGCAGGGAAGTCCGGCAGGGTTACTAGGTCGTTTCCGAAAATCGCGGTGGCGCTAGTGAACTGGTCACCAGTTAATTGCATGCCATCGCCAGAGTCCCCTGCGAAACGGATTACTACCCGTCCAAGGGTCACAATCTCTTTAGTCACAAAAATCCTTTTATTGGGCGTCAGCGGTTGCGCTGTTGCACAGGGGCATTCTCGCCCTTTTGCTCTCAAATTGGCACCTGTTTCCACTATTTGGCGGGTAACCTCAGACCTATGCGAATCGCCCTTTCTCACCTGGCTTTAGCCTGCTGTGGGGTAGAGGTCTCAACAGCCCTAAATCTGGCCGAAACTCAAGATTCGCTCACATTTGTTGAGAAAACCGAGAGCCCTGACGCCTCAGTCCTGATTGTGGCTGGCACTCTCACTAAAGCAGCCAATGAGCAGCTCAAAGCTGCATTTGACGCTCTACCTAACCCCAAATTCGCCATCGCCTACGGAGTGTGTGCCTCATCCGGCGGTCCTTACTGGGATTCCTACGCAGTCACCGACGGAGCTGATCAGGTTATCCCAATCTCTAGATATGTTCCTGGCTGTCCACCGCCGCCAGAAACTTTGGTTGATGCAATCCTTGCGACGGTATCCGAATGACTCACATCGAAATCGAAAACTGGAAGTCAGCAGTCGCAAATCTCAAAGCAGAAAAGTTTGAGATCTACATCGCGGTCGACCAACTGAAAACTAACCGCATCGAACTTCATCTGCTTACTCAAAAACAAACTCACATCTTCACCAGCGTTCCGCGTAATGAAAACCAAATCGTTCCCAGCATCACCGATACATTCCCAGCAGCTTTGCAATCCGAACGCGAAATCTCTGAAGGATTCGGTGTTACTTTCGACAACGAAAAAAGCAACGAACCATTGCTCCTAACAAACTCTGATGCACTTTCACTTCATCCAATGCGACGCGATGTGTCTCTGAAACACCGAAACGAAACTCCGTGGCCAGGGGCAAAAGAACCAAGCAACGAAAAAGCATCACCTTCTCGCCGCAAATCTCTTCCAATCGGCGCAGCACCAGACAGCGACAAAACGGTATGACCCAAAACCAAAAACGCGGAGTCATCGCATTACTTCCGTCAGATTGCACTTCGTGCATGCTTTGTGTTCGCGAATGCCCCACTTGGTGCATCTCGCTTGATTCTCATCAAGCACCAGACCCGAATACTCCAGAGGGTGCAAAACCAAGACTTATTAATGTGCTTGATGATTTCCGGATTGATTTCTCACGCTGTATGTCTTGCGGAATCTGCGTGGAAGTGTGCCCGTTCGATTGTCTCAAGTGGGAAGATAAAGTTGACTACGACGACGTAAAAGAAAAAATGACACATCACACCGAACAACTAGCAGAGCACTGGAAATCTAATGACTAATGAGTGGTGGCGCGAAGCCGTTTTTTATCAAATTTATCCGCGTTCTTTTGCTGATAGCAACAATGATGGAATTGGTGATCTGCGCGGTGTGATTAACCGAATTGATTACCTAAA
>JBDKLK010000132.1:0-3378 GCA_039795655.1 Actinomycetota bacterium | reverse complement strand
TGGCTGCACTTTTGAATGCTGCTTTTGGTCGCGATTTTCATAGTGCTGAGGAATACCGAAACTTTGCCACCCTTGCACCAAGCTACAAATCAGAACTAGAAATCGTTGTGCAAGCACCTAATGGAGTATTCGCAGCACATGCCGGATTTACCGCGCACGATAAAGAATCTTTCGTAGTTGTTGAACCTGTCTGCACCCATCCAGATCACCAAAATCTTGGATTAGCGCGCATCGCAATTGCCGAAGGCTTGAACCGCTGTTTAGAGATGGGAATCAAAACCGCGTTCATTGAAGCCTGGTATTCAAATCCAGTTTCGAACCATGTGTATCAACAGATGGGTTTTGCAAAGCCCATCAGTCAATACATCTGGCGCAAAGAGTTCTGAATTAAGAAAACTTAGTTTCCATCCCAGTTTTCAATTTCGCGCTTGAATGGATCTAGACCCATAGGGCCGAGTTTCAAAGCGAATGAGTGAAACTTCTTTAGCGAGAACTTGTCTCCTAGACGCTTCTTCGCATCTTCGCGAGCCTGCATCCAGTAACGCTCGCCGACTTTGTAAGAAATCGCTTGTCCTGGCCAGCCTAAATAGCGGTCAACTTCACTACGAGCAAAATCTTCATCCATCAAAGCGTTATTCACTAGCAATTCAAAGGCAGACTCTGCATTCCATACATTTCCATCTTGGTCTTTGAGCTGAAGATGCATTCCGATATCAACCACGATTCGTGCAGCGCGCAGAGCCTGGCCAGCCAAGTAGCCCATCTCAATTCCAGGTTCGTTGAACCCGCCTAGCTCATCCATTAAGCGCTCGGCATACAAAGCCCAGCCTTCGCCATAACCACTTGTCCAAGCTTCGGTGCGCTGGTAGCGGCTAAGTCGGTCTTTTTCAATGATGACTGTCGCAACCTGAAGGTGATGACCTGGAACCGCTTCGTGATACCAAGTCGATGCAATATGCCACCAACTAAAAGTGTCTTTGCCAAGAGTTGGGAACCAAGTAGTTCCTGGACGTGAAAGATCTTCACTTGGCGGCATGTAATACGGAGCAGCCGCACTACCGTCTGGTGCAATTCTTGCATCACAGAACTTGATTGAATCATCTATATCAAAGTGCACGCCATCAAGTGCTTTAACCGCTTCACCAGTGAAATCGCGAAGTTTCTCTAGAAGAGCTTCCTCCCCCTTGATTTCATAATCAGGATGAACCTCAAGATAATCTGCAACCTCCCGCAATGATTTAGCGTCAGGTTTTACTTGAGCAGTGACTTTCCACATCCGATCATTGATGTATTTGAGATCAGCGATTCCCCAGTTGTAAATCTCTTCAAGATCAAGTTCGGCTCCGGTGAAGTGGCGAGCCCACTGGATATAACGATCGTGACCGACCGCATCTACTGGGTTTGCAATCGGCAAATAAGAGTTCAACAACCAGTCAGCTGTTTCGGCTGATGCTTTTTGCGCAGTCTCCGCTGCTGCAACCAATGCTGGATATTTACCATCTTCATCAACGCTTTTAACGAAAGCAACGAAACCACCGTTTGCAAACTGCTTTAGTTGTTCTGCAACACCAGTTACCTGTCGCTTCGCTGTGATTTTGCCCTGCTTAGCAACTTCGGCAATCGCAGAAATCCAAGACTTCATAGAGGCATCTACCGCAAGCAAACGAAGTTCAATGTTTTTGTAATCCTCATCGGTTTCGTGCGCCATCATTTCGAAAACCTGGCGAATGTTTGAAGGTGGCGAACTAATTACGCCCCAAGCAATAAAACTTTCTAGGCTGTCGTGCAGTTTTAGTCCTGATTCAAGTCGTTCAATCATCACATCTTTTGCAATGCGATCTATCTCATCAATCGGAGACATGGATTGAAGCTTCTTCAAAGTAGCGCGTGCGTGATCTGCACTTTTTGATTGGCTAGCAACCGAAAAGTCATCTAGTAGATGATCGCTGCCTTTGATGCCTAAGAATGTAGAGCCGATTGGGCTGAAGGCTGCAGATTCGTCAATGAATTTATCAGCTAGGGCAAAGATTTCAGAACGGTAATTGGTCATGGGGCTAGTTTGGCACTAGCCCCATAAACAAACAATTAACCGAGTTTCTCTACATTCCAATTTATGTACTCTTTGGCTTCGTCATAAAAAGCCTTAAGCGAGATTTTGTATGTCTGCTTAAATGCCCCTGAGAATCTACTATTGATGTCGTAAACGTCGCACTGACTGGTTTCGCGAATATCAAGTTTCTTTATAAGTTTTGCAAACTTATCCCAGCCGTATTTACCTACAAGATACTCAATTGCGAATGCGCCGTCGCTATATGGGCCTCGGTCAGCTTCATAAGTAACATCATCATCTAGCAGACCATTTGGTTCATAATCCAACCAAGCAGTTCTGAAGTGGTCCACATCAAGAGTGCCATCTATACTAGAAATTCGCGATGAAACAAATTGTGCTTGACCTTCTGCGAACCACTTCGGAACAAAGCACCATGAATAAGAATTAAACTCACCGAACCAAGATTCTTGCGCAGCATGCGTTAATTCATGCGAAAAAATGTCAGGATCAATAAGTTGCCATTCTTCATTTGCTTTTTCTTCCCATGCGCACTCGGTCAAAATAAAAATAGACGTCTCTGGCCAATATTCCGAATAAGTCATTCCAGCCGAACCGACAGAGTCGCAATTCTTGTTCTCCATGAAAAATCCGTCTTCAGCAACGTCAGCCTCTATACCTGAGTCAAAATCAATGTACTGAACATCTTCTAAGAGTTTTTTCTTTAATTCTTGCTTATGAAAGAAAATATCAATCCAAATAAGTTTCCCTTTAAGTGTGTTTTCAAGATACGAAGTAGCTAGATCAAGATTGCGGTAAATAGTGATTTTTTCATCATCGGTGATATCACTGCCAAAATTCAGATTTAAATCTGAAGTTATTTTTGATGGCTTAAATTCATTGTAGAAATCTTGCGATGCAAGAGCTGAAATATTCTTGAAATTTGCTATCTTCTTAGTTGATCCAGTTTGAGTATTAATCATCCAACTTGCTAAAGCTACGATTAAGACAACTACTAGAAAGTTCTTTTTTGAGTTACTTTTCTTAACTGGCACTTCGAGCACGTCTTGCTGCTCATTAGAAGCCATTTCAAAATTTTCTTTGTTTTCCACGATTCCCCCGAATCAAATAGGGGCTAAGACTACAAAGCGGACTGACAAGTTTGAGATTAGCCTTGGCTCATGGATATCGAAAACTTGAAGTTTGGGCTAGACACATTTGGTGATACTCAAAAAGACGATGCAGGAAAACCAATCTCCGCGGCACAAACACTTAGAAATGTGATTGCAGAAGGTGTCTTAGCCGATTCGGTTGGCATCTCCCACTTCAAT
>JBDKLK010000131.1:0-3399 GCA_039795655.1 Actinomycetota bacterium | reverse complement strand
TTCCGATCAAGCTCAAAACAATCACAAGTGGTGTGAAGAATTCAGAAGCTAATGGGAATAGCGGCAGTAAGTAGCGAATCATGCCGAAGGTGCCGATCTTGTCGAGCACACCAACTAGCAATGTTGCGCTTCCTGGAGTTGCTTCGCCTGCAGCATCTGGCAACCAAGTGTGGAATGGGAAAAGCGGAGCCTTGATTGCAAACGCAATGAAGAAGCCAAGGAACAACCAGTTTTGAGTTGTTGAATTCATTTCAAGATCTTGCAGAGCAAACCAGTCGAATGTGCCAGCGCCAAATTGCTCTTTGGAAATAACCCAAAGTCCAATCAAGCTCACCAGCATCAAAAGGCCGCCAACAAGGCTGTAAAGCAAGAACTTAACCGCTGCGTAAGAAGCGCGAGCGCCACCAAAGCGACCAATCAGGATGTACATCGGAATCAAGATTGCTTCGAAGAAGACGTAGAACAAGAAAACGTCAGTTGCCGCAAAAACACCAATCATCATTGCTTCAGTGACGAGTGTCAGAACAACGTATTGGCGCACTGAACCGCGATGTCCTTCTGATTCTTTCCAACCAGCAACTAGAACTACTGGCACCAGAATGGCCGCAAGAACAATCAGTGTTAGAGAAATACCATCGACCGCTAAGGCAAATGAAGTTCCGAATGCAGGAATCCAGGTGTAGTTCTCAACAAACTGGAAACCTTGTGTTGAATTCGGATCAAAATTAACTGCCATCAAAATCGCAAGAGCGGCAACTGCTAATGAAACAGCCACACCAATCTTGCGAACAAGGTTGTCATCTTTAATGCGGAAAAGTCCGATTGCAAGTGCGCCAAGAGTTGGCAGCGCAATTAGCAGTGACAAGTATGGAAGTGAATAATTCATTTATGCCATCCCCACAATCGCTGCGATAAGTCCGATTGCGACCACGCCCAAAACCATAAGTAGTGCGTATGAACGCGCGTAACCGGTTTGAGTCTTACGAAGTTGCGATGCAATCACACCAACAAAACCAGCTGTTCCGTTGACTACCCCATCAACAATTTTGTTGTCGACGAAAACTAGTGAGCGGGTTAGATATTGTCCTGGGCGCATGAAAACTGCTTCATTGAATGCATCACCGTAAAGATCTGCGCGCGATGCTTTGGTAAAGATTGAAACATCAGAAGGTGCAGTAACTGGTACTTCACGCTTTGCGTATTGAACCCAACCCATCATTGCGCCGACAGCTACAACCAAAAGAGTCACCGGAATCAGAACTGATGAATCAACTCCGTGTTCCATCTCTTCAAAACCAACTACTGGTTCTAGCCAATGTTCGATATTTCCAACAAACAACAGCAACATACCGCCGAAAGCAGAACCGATAGAAAGAATCATCATGGGAATAGTCATAACTTTTGGAGATTCGTGCGGATGCACATCATCTTGCCAACGTGCTGTTCCAAAGAATGTCATTGCCATCATGCGAGTCATGTAGAAAGCGGTAATGCCGGCACCAATCAGCGTGACCAAACCGGTCAACATGCTGTGGCTAAATGCTGCAGCAATGATTTCATCCTTAGACCAGAAACCAGCGAATGGCGGAATACCAATAATTGCAAGGAATCCCATACCGAAGGTTGCGTAAGTAATTTTCATAGCGGTACGCAGATTTCCGTAGTGGCGCATATTCACATCGTCATGCATTCCGTGCATCACCGAACCGGCACCAAGGAACATTCCAGCTTTGAAGAAACCGTGTGTGATCAAGTGGAACAAGGCGAAAATGTAACCAACAGGGCCAAGACCTACACCCAAAATCATGTAACCAATTTGGCTCATTGTCGAACCAGCCAAACCCTTTTTGATGTCATCTTTTGCGGTACCAATAATCGCACCCATAAGAAGTGTGATGCCACCGATAACGATTACAGCAGTTTGTGCAATCGGAGCTATTTCATAAATCGCGTGGCTTCTGGCAATCAGATAAACACCTGCTGTAACCATTGTTGCAGCGTGGATTAAAGCTGAAACTGGAGTTGGGCCTTCCATCGCATCTAGCAACCAAGATTGGAGCGGGAATTGTGCAGATTTACCACAGGCCGCCAGCAGTAACGCTAAACCGATGTAGGTAGCAGTTTGAGTTGATGCAGATTCAGCAGCGATATTTACTTCGTTGAAAGTCACTACACCAAAAGCAGTGAACATCAACATAACCGCTAGTGAAAGTCCGATGTCACCAACACGGTTTACAACGAATGCTTTCTTAGCTGCGGTTGCTGCAGATGGTTTGTGGATCCAGAAACCGATCAATAGGTATGAAGCAAGACCTACGCCTTCCCAACCGACATAAAGCAACATGTAGTTGTTGGCTAAAACTAGAACCAACATCGCTGCAATAAATAAGTTGAGGTAAGCGAAAAACTTGCGGCGGTTCTCATCGTGTTCCATGTAACCGATTGAGTAAACGTGAATCAGGCTGCCTACGCCAGTAATTAGGAGTACGAATGAAATCGAAAGTTGATCGATTTGGAAAGCGACTGGAATATGGAAGCTTCCAACAACAATCCAATCCCAAAGGTGCAGGATTGTCTGGCGCTCTTCTTCATGCTTGCTAAGCATCTCGATAAATGTTGCTAAGCCAACCGCAAATGAGCCTAAAGACATAGCAGTACCAAGCAGATGACCCCAAGCGTTAGTTCGCTTGCCACCGAGCAAAAGCACAGCAGCACCCGCAAGCGGTAGTGCCACTAGTAACCATGCGTAAGCAGTCACGTCTCTCTTCTTTCTTCTAGAACTTAAGCAAACTTGCTTCGTCGATTGATGCAGTGCGTCGTGTGCGGAAAATTGTCACGATGATTGAAAGGCCGACTACAACTTCAGCTGCAGCTACCACCATCACGAAAAATGCGATTGATTGACCATCGATCGAACCGTTTGCTTTTGCAAAAGTTACGAAAGCCAAGTTTGCAGCGTTCAACATCATTTCAACTGACATGAAAACCACAATCGCGTTGCGACGAACCAAAACACCGACGGCGCCGATGCTAAAAAGAATTGCAGAAAGCAGAATGAAATTGTTTAGTTCCATTATTCGCTCACCTCATCTGTTGATTGAGCAGTAATTACTGCTTCTCCACGACTCAGCGCCTGCACTTCTTCTTTGTCCGCCATATCGATCAAACGAATCGCACCGCGAGCAGCAAGTGGTTTTGGAACTGAAAGTTCAGACATAGTGCCGTCTGGCAAAAGTGCCGGCACATCAACAGCGTTGTGACGGGCGTAAACGCCAGGAGATGGCAAAGAGCCTGGGTGATTACCACTCTTGAAACGCAATTCTGAAAGATCTTTTTGAGTTAGTGGTTTTGTTGCATGTTCGCGATGTGCCAAAACCATTGCACCAAGAGCTGCGGTGA
>JBDKLK010000130.1:0-3443 GCA_039795655.1 Actinomycetota bacterium | reverse complement strand
CCAAGTAGAAAATATTCTTTGGACCTATCTCTTTTACGAAAGTGGTTTGTCCATCAACGTTTTATACACGCTGAATGATCCTAAAAAACGTGCAGTCGGATTCAAGTTGTCTGATGGTATGGAAATTCCTGATGAGCTCTCATCAAAATTCAAGTTTGCAAGACAGAAATCAAAACTTGCAGGAACGATTCGCGGATCATTTTTCGTGATTAAAGGTGAGTACTAACTAAAACGCTTTCGATACTCGTCGGCAGATATTTCAAAAATAAGTTCGAGTCCATCTTCTTCATCAATCTGTTCACCAACTTGTGGGAAACCCAAGTTCTTGATGATGTGCATTGATGGTTGGTTCTCTGGTGAGACTGTGTAGCGAAGAACTTTGACGTCTGGTCGCTGCAAAATCATCTTCCACATTCCGTGCAGAAGTTCTTTGCCGAAACCTTGGTTTTGCTTTTCTGGCACAATTCCAAAACCAATTTCAATCATTCCGTTTTCATCCGGTTGGTCGTGAAATCCTGCAGAACCGATGATGATGTTTTTGGATTTTTCGATAGCGAGAATCAAACCGATTTCAGCGAAGCTTGGATCTTTGCGAACACGCGGAATTCGATGCTGCATTGGGCTTGGGCCATTTACTAAATGCCCATAAGGATTTGTGAATCCTTGCCATTTTGGTTCTTCATCCCGTGAAAAAGTTTCGTAGTCGTCAAGTGAAAGTGATTTGCAGACTAGTCGGTCTGTCTCAAAAACTGTCATTGTTATTGCGCACTAGAGATTGCGTAGAGCGCAATACCTGCAGCGACTGATGCATTCAATGATTCAGTATCTGCAGTCATTTCGATAGACGCAATCACATCGCAGTTTTCAGCGACTAGACGTGATAATCCTTTGCCTTCACTACCAATTACTAGAAGCACTTTTGATTTGCCAAGACTCTTTGCAGCTTCAGCAACAGTTTGTTCGCCACCAGCATCTAGACCGATGACGAAGTAGCCAGCTTTTTGGAATCGTTCGATTGCGCGGTTCAGGTTTGTTGCGCGGGCAACGGGAACGCGAGCAGCAGCACCTGCTGAAGTGCGCCAAGCAACTGCAGTCATGCCAGTGCTGCGACGTTCAGGAAGAACAACAGCGCCAGCACCGAATGCAGCAGCAGAACGCACAATCGCACCGAGATTGCGCGGATCGGTTACCCCATCAAGTGCAACGATAAGTTTTGAAGTACCGATTACATCTTCAACATCTGGATATTTGTATGGCTTAACAGTCAAAGCCAAACCTTGGTGAAGTGCAACACCAGCGATACGTTCAATTTGAAGTTTGCCAACCTCAAGAATGTTCAAACCTTGTTCTGATGCAAGATCCAGTGCTTCGCGAACTCGTTCGTCGTATTCAATTCCAGTTGCTACATGCAAAGCAGAAGCAGGAACTTTTGCACGCAATGCTTCAACAACAGGGTTACGGCCAACCACGACATCCAACTGCGCTTTGGTTGCACGACTTGCACGGGGTGATGATGCACTTGCAGTGCCAGAACTACGAGTGGTCTTTTTTGCATCACCTTTGAACGCTTTGTGAGCTTTGCGATCTTGGGCTTTAGGTGTTGGGCCTTTGCCTTCTAAACCTTTGCGACGTTTTCCACCGGAACCAACTGTGCTACCTTTTTTAGAAGTCTTGCGAGTTGCACCGCGACGTTGAGAATTACCTGCCATTAGATGTCACTTTCCAAAACTGACCAGCGCGCACCGGTTGCGGTGTCATCCAGGGCAATTCCTGCTGATTGCAAAGCGTCACGAATTTCGTCTGCTTTTGCAAAGTCTTTGTGTTCACGCGCCTGTTGACGCATTTGAATTTGAGTTGAAACAAGTGCATCAATAATTTCGCGTAATTGAGTTGCATCCGCGTTGGCACTGTTCCAATTTTCAGCTAACGGATCAACACCAAGTACATCTAGCATCGCACGCACTTGTTGCAAAGTTTTAGTCAGTTCTGCAACATCGGTCTTTGCACCTTTTTGCAATTCCTTGTTTCCAGTGGTGACGAATTCATGCACAACTGCAAGAGCTGCTGGCACACCTAAATCATCATTCATTGCTGCACTGAACGCTGGATCAATAGTTACATCAGCGATGGGCTTGATGCCAATAATTTCACTTGCGCGTTTTACGAAACCTTCGATGCGGCGGAATGCTGCACCAGATTCCTGCAATGCTTCATCAGAAAATTCCAAGTTACTGCGGTAGTGAGCTCCAACTAGATACCACCGAAGTTCGATTGCGCGAATACGCTGTAACACATCAAAAACAATTAGCGAGTTACCAAGCGACTTACTCATTTTTTCGCCAGCAGTTGTAACCCAAGCATTGTGTAGCCAATAGTTTGCAAACTTTTGTCCCGCAGCTTTTGATTGTGCGATTTCGTTTTCGTGGTGTGGGAAAACTAGATCTAGTCCGCCGCCGTGAATGTCGAAATTATCGCCAAGGTACATCTCTGCCATTGCTGAACATTCAAGATGCCAGCCAGGACGGCCATCTCCCCAAGGGGTTGGCCATGATGGTTCACCAGGCTTTGAACCTTTCCAAAGCGCAAAATCGCGGACATCTTTTTTGCTGCTTGCATGCTCAGAATCGGTAGCTGCCAACATATCGTCAGGTTTTTGATTTGAAAGTGCACCATATTCTTTGAATGAACGCACATCGAAATAAACATCACCGTTTGATGCGTATGCATGGCCGCGTTCAATCAAAGTTTCCATCAATGTAATCATTTGAGTTACGTGACCAGTTGCACGCGGTTCAATTGTTGGTGGAATACAACCAAGTAACGCATAGGCTTCTTGGAACGCACGTTCATAATGCTGCGCAACTGCCCACCAAGTTCGCTCTTCATGAATTGCTTTGTGCAAGATTTTGTCATCAATATCTGTGACGTTACGGCAAAGAGTTACTTTGTAATTTTGTTTCAACAGCCAACGAGTTAAAACATCGAAAACTAATCCAGAACGCAAATGCCCAACGTGTGGATTGCTTTGAACTGTTGCACCACAAAGGTACATAGAAACTTCACCCGGTTTAATCGGAGTGAATGGACGCAAACTGCGAGACGAAGTGTCGTATAAATGCAAACTCACAATTACCTACACATTCTTCGCTTGTAATAAACAGGTTGCTATAGCTGCAACCCCTTCGCCGCGACCAGTTAATCCAAGTCCATCAGTGGTTGTGCCACTAACTGAAACAGGTGCGTTCAAAATTGATTGCAACTTGTTTTGGATTTCATCTCGACGAGTTGAAACTTTTGGGCTGTTGCCGATGACGGTCACAGCTACGTTGATTGGTGCAAAACCTTTGGCCTCAATAATTTTGAGAGTTTCTTTCAAAAAGGTTTCACCGGACGCGTTTGCGAACTCTGGGCGCGAGGTTCCGAAATTCGATCCCATGTCGCCG
>JBDKLK010000129.1:0-3448 GCA_039795655.1 Actinomycetota bacterium | reverse complement strand
AGAAAATGCTGCTTCATTGCGGGTGGTTGAAAAATTAGGGATTCAACAAGAAGGACTTAGGCCAAGATTTTTGCATATTGATGGAGATTGGCGTGACCATTTCATCTTTGTTGTGACATCAGAAAATATTGTTTCAACAAAAATTCCAACAATTTTGCGTTAATTCTAAAATTGCGACACGCAGGAATTTTCCCGCACTTTTATGAGTGTGACGGCTAATTTTTGCCCGTGGGTTCTGGAATCGTATTAGCAATAATCGTCTGCGTATGGGCGGTTTTTCTGCTCCCCACTTTTTTACGTAAACATGATCCATCCGGAAAACTTCAAGATGTTGAAGAATTTCGTGAAGCTATGGGCCAACTTTCGAATCTGGAAATTCCCCAACAACCAACGAAACCGAAAGTTGAAGTTAAGCGTGAAATCCGCGCAGGACATGCGGATCCAAAAACTGCAACTCAAGTTAGAAAACGGCGCAAAGTTTTTCTTGCGACAATTTCAATCTTCCCACTAACTTTAGTGGGAATTATTTTTGGTATCTTGCCAGTGTTTGCGATTCTGATTCCGTTCGCAACTTTTGCAGGATACGTAACTTGGGTTCGATTAACTATCAAACCTCGAGTTGCAGATGCAATTGATGAAAATGCGCCATCACAAAAATACGTTCGTCGAAGCGAAAGAAACCATCGTTTCGCAGCTCTTGCACAATTGCGTAAAGCAGCTGCAAGTAAATTGACTGAAGAAGAAGTTGCTCTGGACACTTCGAAAACTTCATCCTGGCAATCTGCGCCAGCGATTGGTGCTGCATTCGATGCTCCAGAAACAGTTTTGCCTACATACGTCGATGCTCCAGCAGCAACTTCCGTACCACGTGTACTTGATCGTGAAAACGGTGCTTGGGATGGAGATGCGATGGTTCAGGCAGCAGCTGTTCAACGACGTGAATTGCTAGCGAAACTTATGGCTGAACAACAAGAGGCTGTTGAAATCAAAATTATCAGCGATGATGTTGATACCACTGAAATTCCAAAAGTTATTGGTGCTTAAATCCAACTGGTAAACCACATATGCATTTGCCAATACCAATGTGGAATCATTTCGCTTGTCCAAATCGGATAGAAAAACGCTGACAGCGCAACTGTTGCAAAGACAAAAATCCCCACACCGAGTGCGCGCTTGGCTCGCTGTTTGCCTGCAGTAACAACTGGACCTAACACTTGGCCGCAAGCTTGTGCCAATGCAAGCACCATGTATGGCAACATCACGATTGCGTAGAAGCTAAATACAGTTCTTTCTTGGAAAAGTAACCAGGGTGCCCAAGCGAAAAAGAACATTGTCACGAGTGCCATTGCGCGACCATCCTGCTTCATCACCCAACGCCAAACTTGGTGCAGGATTGCAAGAGTTCCAGCCCACCAGATCAATGGATTACCTAGAGCAACAACTTCTTCAGAACATTTACTAGACCCGCACCCTTTAACACCTTGTGCGAAATCTTCGTAATAGAAAGAAGTTGGTCGAAGGTTTAGCGGCCAAGTCCAAGGATTTGATTGGTATGAATGTTTGGTATGTAAATTAGTGTGAAAATCGAAAGCGCTTTGGTGGTAGTGAATCAAACTTCGTAAGAACTCAGGCAAGAACTGCATTCCTGAATCCGGATTAACTGCAGCCCATTGGCGGGAATATGCATCGTCAGAAACAATCCAGCCGTACCAAGTTGCGACATACCCAACAATCAAAATCAAAATTACAAGTGGCAACACTTTTAGAACATTTAGCCAGGTTGTTCTATAGGGGAAAGGTAATCCAAGTTTGATGCGAGTTCTGGCTTCAAAGAAAACTATTAAGAGACCAATAGCTAGAACAAACCAAACGCCAGACCATTTGGTCGCACAAGCGAGCGCCAACAAAATTGCTGCTCCATAAAGCCAAGGTCGTTTGAAAGCAGAATAAGAATTTGTGAATAGTTTTTGTTCAACCCAGTCTCTATCCATCACTGCAGCGACGAAAGCGCCGAGAGTCAGGAACATAAGAGTTTGATCTAGAAGTGCGGTGCGACTATGAACTATCGCCATGCCATCGATTGCCATAAACAACCCAGCAAAAAAGGCAGTTAAAGGATGTTTGAAAAGTCGAAGCGCTACTCGATGCACCATTACTACTGCTCCGACACCTAGCACCGCAACCATGAATCTCCAACCGAATGGATTCATTCCGAAAAGGTTCTCACCAATAGCAATAACCCATTTTCCAAATGGTGGGTGAACTACGTATGAAGCCGTATCCTTGAAGATGTCGAGATTGCCAATCAAGATTTTTTCGTTTGCATTTTTAACTGTGTCTACTTCGTAACCGTACTTGAGTAGCGACCAGCCGTCTTTTGCGTAGTAAGTTTCGTCGAAAACCAGAGCGTGCGGTTTGCCTAAATTAAAGAACCTAAGCGCAGTCGCCAATAGAGCAAGCAGCGCAGTTACCTGCCAATTGCTTGCCGTTCTCGCTTTCATAGCCACATTGTGCCGAATGCTTGTCAGACGTGAAACAATGCCGCTATGACGACGCTAAAACCAGGGGTGCTTTATGTGGCAGCTACCCCAATTGGCAATATTCATGATGCGTCAGCACATTTAATTGCAGCATTTCATGAAGCAGACGTGATTGCTTGTGAAGATACCCGCAAAACCCGTTACTTGATCAATGCACTTGAGATTAAGACTCATGCAAATCTGATTTCTCACCATGAACATAACGAGCGCGAACGTACAACGCAGATACTTCAAATGTTGCATGAAAACAAAAAAGTTTTAGTGGTCAGCGATGCCGGAATGCCGGCTGTCAGCGATCCAGGTTTCCCACTGGTGCAAGCTGCGGTAGCTGCTGATATTGAAGTCAAAATTATTCCTGGGCCATCTGCTGTTACAACTGCACTTGTTTTGAGCGGATTGCCAACGGATCGCTTTGTGTTTGAAGGTTTTTTGCCGCGCAAGAGCGGGGAGCGAAAGAAGCACCTGCATTCTTTAACCAGGGAACAACGAACCATGGTGTTTTTTGAGTCTGGGCATCGGATTGAGGAATCTTTGGCTGATTTCGCTGAAATCTTTGGGGCAGATCGGCAGGCTGCCATATGTCGAGAGCTCACCAAAACTTACGAAGAAGTGATTCGGGGCAGTCTTTTAGATCTGGCAGAACGCGCTAAATCTGAGCTCCTAGGCGAAATCACCTTGGTAGTGGCAGGAGCACCTGAAATAGAGGCCACAGAGGGCGATATCCACGCTGAATTGCAGAGATTGGCCCTGGCGGGGGTGGACAAGAAAACCGCCATATCAATGGTCACCACAGCGCTTGGAGTTCATAAGCGGGATGTATTCGATATTGCCTTGACCGTAGATTTCAAAGGCGAAAATAGAGCCTAAAGCGGCACTTAAACAAACACTTAAACTTGGGCATGTGACTA
>JBDKLK010000128.1:0-3469 GCA_039795655.1 Actinomycetota bacterium | reverse complement strand
ATGGATTTTGGGCTGGCTACCACTACGAACTTTCTGGTGATGTGGTTTCTGATTTACCAACTTCTGCGCTGGCTTACAAATTTGTGAATCTGCCAGACTTAGAAAATCGAATTAAGCAAATTGCTGAAGTGCTAGGTGTGAATAACCTAGACACATCAGAAGATGGAACTGTCACAAATTCCGATGTAATGACAGCGCCTGAAAATTTCTATTCATGGACTGAACCTGGTCAAGCTTCATTTTCGTATTTCAATTCTGGAGTTGATCCTTGGCGTGATTGCTACAAAGAAGAGCCAAGCCGTGACAGTGAGCCTGAAGTTTGTGAACCTATCCAAGAAAACTTACCTTCAAATTCAGAAGCAACTGCCGCTGCTAAAAAACTTCTTCTAAATCTTGGGTTTGATGTTAGCGATATGCGGTTTGATGTTTACGAGAATGATTACTCAGTTGATGTTAATGCAATTAAACAAATCAATAATGAAGATTCTCCGATTAATTACTACGTTTCTTTTGTTGCCAATTCTGAAATCTATTCAATTGGTGGTTCATTAACTCAACTCGTAGAGATTGGCTCTTATGATTTGGTTTCACTTGAAAAAGCAGTTGCACGTTCAAACGAATTAACAGATCGCACGATTGGTAGCTGGAATGAAAAATACACAGGTTCAATTACTGAGCCAGGTGCTTCAGAAGGCTCAAGTGGAACTTCAGGATCAGAAGGTAAATCAACAGACAGCGGTGAAGTCAGCGAATCATCAGCACCATCTGAAGATCCGTCTCCATCTGATGATGTGATAACCGAAGAACCTATTGGTCCAGATTCCACCTTTGAACCTGTCACTGTCACTGTGACTAGAGCCGAAATCCAGCATCAAATGTTCTGGATGGAAGATGGTTCAACTCTTTGGCTACCTATTGTGATGTTTTGGGGAACTACACCGGACTACGATGAAGAATTCCAATTTGGATCGATTATTGCAATCGTGGATTCACAGATTGATCTGGAAAGTCTGTACTCAAATTGGGGCATGTATCCGATGAGTCGAGATGCAGTAATCGACTAAACCAAATAGCCACGCTCGTATCTCTAAACTATGAGCGTGGCTAAACGTTTAGTAATTCACGCGGGGTTCTTGAAGACCGGAACCACAGCGCTTCAAGCGAGCATGAATATCAAACAAAAAGCATTACTTGAGCAAGGCGTTTTTTATCCAAAGGTTGTCGATCCCAGAATTGCTGTGGAAGCTGACCATCATTTCGCGGCTCTCGCATTGATTGGGAAACCTGAAGGTTGGCGAAGCGAAGAATCTGAAAATGATTTTGAACCAATCTCAACTTGGGAAAATCTTTGCAAACAACTTAACTCATACAGTGGCACATCAATTTTCAGCTCAGAAATGCTTTGTGAACTTGAAGTTTCACAAATCCAAAAGATTAAGAATGAAACTAAAGCTTTAGAAAAAGATGTCATTTTCACGATTCGACCACTAGTGAAAATCCTGCCATCGGCCTATCAGCAGAAAATTAAGTTTGGGCAAATCAAAGTTTCTTACGAGAAATGGCTCGAACAAGTTTTCGCACCAGATCGGGACAACAATGCCGCAAAACAATTTTGGCTGCGCCACGACTATCCAGCGGTTTTGCAAAGATGGATTGACGTATTTACGAACGAACATGTTGGACTAGTGGTTGCTGATGAAAACAATCGAGAATTCTTGTTCGATACTTTTAGCAGCCTGTTAAAACTAAAACCTGGCACATTAAAACAAGTTAAAAATGTTGGCACCAATCGATCGCTAACAATCGATGAAGGTACGCTTTTGATGGAAGTTAGCCGCCTCTACCGCAAGAATCGCGATTGGACCGACTACAAGATCTTCATCCGCGAGGGTGCCGCAAAATTCCTAACGGATTCAGAGAGCAAAGATCTTGATGCGAAAAAACTTGTGACGCCGCAATGGGCTATCGATGCGGCCAACGAAGGCACTCGTAAACACATTGAGCAAATAAAAGCTTTGAACATCCGAATCGACGGTGACCTTGATTCACTAGCGAACGCAACAGTTCCTTCAGGCACCAATGAGATCCCAGACTCAATTCCAGTAAAAACAGCGGCTCGAATGTTTTTGGCCTACTCACGAGAAGATGTAGTTAAGCGGTTACCAAACGAAGTAATTTTCGAAGAAGCGAAAAATCGCATCAAAGAAATCTTGAATCCTCGGCGTTTTAAACCGCGGCGATAAGTTCCAAATCAATTTCGACAATTTCTCCGACTTCTAAATTCTCATCAAATCGAATGGCTTTCTTGATTGGCACCAAGTATCGACCGTCTTTCGGAAATATGGCTGTCTCCCAAGTCGATTTTCCGATTGTTACTTTTGAAGGAATCGCACCCCAGCCATAAGAAAAAGATTTTGCTAGCAACTTAATCTCGTCACTGATTTCTTCGGGAAGAAAGACAAAATAATGCGGAGCTGGACCTCGCCAGTTAAACATCTCTTCTTTGAATTTGTACTTCATCAGACGTTGAAGCGGAATTCGACTACGTCACCATCAGCCATGACATAGTCCTTGCCTTCCATTCGCGCTTTACCTTTTGCGCGGGCCTCAGCAACAGATCCAGTTTCAACCAAATCGCTAAAAGAAATTACTTCTGCTTTGATAAAACCTTTTTGGAAATCTGTGTGAATTACACCGGCTGCTTCAGGTGCGGTTGCACCTTTTGGAATAGTCCAAGCGCGGGATTCTTTCGGTCCAGCTGTTAAGTAAGTCTGAAGACCTAATGTGCTGAATCCCACGCGAGCCAAAATCGCCAAGCCACTTTCAGATTGACCAACCGACTGCAGAAGTTCTAAAGCTTCCTCATCATCTAGCTCAGCAAGATCCGCCTCAAGTTTTGCATTCAAGAAAACGGCTTCCGCTGGTGCCACAAGTTTGCGCATTTCGTTTTTGAACGGCTCGTCCGCTAATTCAGCTTCATCAACGTTGAAAACATAGATGAACGGTTTTGCAGTTAGCAAGAAAAGTTCGCGAAGTGGTGTTGCATCCATTCCAGAAGCAAAAATAGTGACACCTTTTTCTAGGTGACTCTTTGCGATTTCGATTGCATCAAGTACAGGCGCTTTTGATTTGTCTAGCTTGGCTTCTTTTTGCAATCTAGGGATTACTTTTTCGATAGTCTGAAGATCTGCCATCATCAATTCAATATTGATAGTTTCGATATCGTCTTTTGGCGAAACTTTGCCGTCCACGTGAACCACATCTGGATCTTTGAAAGCACGGATAACTTGGCATATACCGTCAGATTCGCGGATGTTTGCAAGGAACTTGTTACCCATGCCTTGACCTTCGCTAGCTCCTCGAACAATGCCTGCGATGTCTACGAAAGTCACAGTGGCTGGCAAAATCTTTTCGGAACCGAAGATCTCAGCAAGCTTGTCTAAGCGCTTGTCTGGCACACCTACTACGC
>JBDKLK010000127.1:0-3567 GCA_039795655.1 Actinomycetota bacterium | reverse complement strand
AACTGATAACGATCTTGATTCACGAGATGCAGGTCTGGTTACTGAGCTAGTTGCTGGAACTTTGCGGATGCGCGGATTGCTGGATGCAATTATCGAAAAAGCTGGAGACCGCGAAATCGAACGGATCGATCCGCCAATTCGAGATGTTTTGCGACTAGGTGCCTATCAAATTCTTTTTATGCGAATTCCTGATCACGCAGCTGTTTCTGTAACTGTGGACTTGGCAGCTTACGTGAGAGTCCGCAGTGCAGGCGGTTTTGTTAACGCGGTTTTGCGCCGAGTAGCTGAAAAAGATCTTGAAACTTGGTCGGCGCTTGTTACTGAAACTGCGACTGATCCGCTAGAAGCTTTAGCGACGAAATACTCCCATCCTCGCTGGATAGTTAGTGCATTGCGAGATGCGCTTGGTTCTAGGAAATCGGAACTTGAAAAATTGCTCGATACAGATAATCGCCGACCTGAAATCACAGGTGTTAGTCGAGTCGGTGAAGTCCTGGTTGAGGAGTTTGTTAACGAGGGCAGCAAACCTGGCAATTATTCGCCGTTTGCATTCACGATTAATCAGATGCCGCAAAGCCTGCCAGAAATCCGAAATGGTGAAGCTGGTGTTCAAGACGAAGGTTCACAAATCGTTGCTTTGCTGGCAGCTTTCTCGCCAATCGAAGGTAATGATTCGCATTGGTTGGACTTGTGTGCTGGTCCTGGTGGTAAAGCTGCACTTCTTAAATATCTTGCGTACGACAGAGATGCAGATTTAACAGCAGTTGAATTGCAGCCACACCGAGCAAAATTGATTGACAATGCACTAACCCCGGTTAAGGGCAAACATAAAACTATCGTTGCCGATGGCACCGATGAACAATTTGCTACTGGCGCTTATGACCGAGTGTTAGTAGATGCGCCGTGCTCGGGACTTGGAGTACTGCGTCGGCGCGCTGAAAGCCGCTGGCGTAAGCAGCCGAAAGATGTTGGGGCACTTGCAAAAGTACAGAGAAAACTTTTGGAGAATGCTTTGAAAGCAGTTCGTAGTGGTGGCGTCGTCGCGTACGCAACTTGTTCTCCGCATCTGGCTGAAACCGAATTTGTAATTGAAGATGTTTTAGCAGCCCAAAAGGACGTCAGACTTCTTTCGATCAACGATGCAATCGAAAAGGTACCAAGGTTGAAGAATACCGACGTCCTCAAAACCGATGGGCCATTCCTGCGGCTCTGGCCACACATTCACGACACTGACGGAATGTTCCTTGCTTTGCTAACCCGAGACTGACGATTGGCTAATCTTTGGCTATGGCTGTATCAATAAACCCTTCAATTCTTTCGGCGGACTTTGCTAACTTTGGTGCTGAGGTAAATGGCATTTCTGAAGCTGCTGATTATTTGCACGTAGACGTTATGGATTACCACTTTGTTCCAAACCTAACTTTTGGTTTACCTATTGTTGAACGGTTACGTGAAGTAGTCAGCACTCCGATTGATGCGCATTTAATGATTGAAAATCCAGAACGTTGGGCGCCGCAATATGCCGAAGCCGGATGCAAGAGCGTGACCTTCCATTACGAAGCCGCCACAGACCCAGGTCAAGTGATCGCAGGCATTAGGACAGCTGGTGGATTAGTTGGCATGGGCATTAAGCCTGGCACCAAGCTTGAAACAGTTACAGATCTTCTTCCGCATCTCGACATGCTTCTTGTAATGACTGTTGAACCAGGATTTAGCGGACAGTCTTTTATGGCCGACATGTTGACTAAAGTGAAAAGTGCTCGCGAAATTATTGGTCGAGATGATTTGAAACTTGCCATTCAAGTTGATGGCGGCGTTGGCGCGAAAACAATTGAAATGTGTGCTGACGCAGGTGCAGATATTTTTGTTGCAGGCCACGCAGTGTTTCGCACAGACAATCCGGCGAAAGCTTGTGACGATCTTCGCGCATTAGCTGCAACAGCGCAATCAAACTCATGGTGGTGTGGCGGGTGAAATCCGACGAGGAGTTCATGATTGAACTTTGCGATCGAGTTGATTCATCTTTATTCAATCCGTCCCCAAATCCAAAAGTTGGTTGCTTAATTATCAGAGACGGCATTGAAGTTGGATTTGGAATCCACCAAGAAGCCGGAAGCGATCACGCAGAAGTAATTGCCCTTAAAGCGGCAGGTGAAAATTCCCAGGGTGCAACTGTTTACGTGACTCTTGAACCCTGTAATCATTTCGGCAAAACCCCACCGTGTGCAGATGCATTGATTGCAGCTGGAATCAAAAAAGTTGTCTATGCGATTGCGGATCCGACAGTTGCAGCTGGTGGTGCAGAAAAACTTAAGTCTTCAGGAATTAAAGTTGTTTCTGGTGTAGGAGAAGTTGCTGCAAAATCAGCACTTCAACCTTGGCTAACTAATATTAAAAAAGCTCGTCCCTTTATTCGACTTAAGTTCGCTCAAACTAGAGATGGATTTATTGCACGCGAAGATGGCAGTAGCAAATGGATTACGAATGAAGAATCTCGAGGAACAGTTCATCACCTGCGAGCAATTTCTGATGCGGTAATTGTTGGTACTAAAACCGCCTTAGTAGATGAGCCGCAACTAGATGCGCGGATCGATGGAGTAGTGCGCCAACCTGTTGGGTACGTAGTTGGCACTTCAGCACTTCCAAAAACCCACTTACGCCAAATTGAAACTCGCGACATTGGCAAGGTCATTGAAAGACTGAAAGAGGAAGGTGTGACCAGCGCGTTACTTGAGGGTGGGGCAGAGTTGGCCCAAGCATTTCTTGATGCGGATCTAGTAGATGAAATCTGGGTTTTCACATCAGAAACGGTCTTTGGTCATGGAATTACGGCTCCAAAATTCGACCCAAATCTCTGGAGAGCCAAAAAACAGCGAAGTTTTGGTTCGGATTCACTCACCATTTATGAGCACGCATAGGTTTGCGCTTAGGTGAGCAGTTAGCCTTAACCCATGTTCACCGGCATTGTTGAAGCGTTAGGTCAGGTTTTGAGCCTGACAAAGACCTCTGATGCTGCCAAATTGACCATATCTGCCCCTTTTGCCAGTGATTTGACCGCAGGTGAGAGCGTGAGCGTCAATGGAGTTTGTCTCACAGCCATCGACATCACAGATGAGAGCTTCTCAGCAGATGTAATGGGTCAGACCTTGGAAATGACTTCTATTGGACTGCTTAATGTTGGTGACAAAGTAAACCTAGAGCAGGCAATGCGGGCAGACAGCCGATTTGGTGGTCATATGGTTCAGGGGCATGTCGATGCTGTAGGTGAAATATTAAGCCGAACACCACATCCTGATTGGGAAGTTGTCCGGATTAGTCTTCCAAAATCTATTTCACAATATGTCGTAGCTCGCGGTTCGATTACTGTTGAAGGAACTTCATTAACGGTCTCAACTTTGGGTTCGGATTGGTTTGAAGTTTCGTTGATACCAACAACCTTGACTCACACGAATTTAGGAACAAAAAAAGTCGGCGATAAAGTAAATTTGGAAAGCGACATCCTTGCAAGGCATCTAGAGAGATTGTTACAAAAATAATGACTACCAAATGGGAATTTGATTCTGTCGA
>JBDKLK010000126.1:0-3616 GCA_039795655.1 Actinomycetota bacterium | reverse complement strand
ATGTCACGTTCCCTCTTAAGAATTTCGTGCACGTATTTAATTAGCTTTTTGGATTTTGTAGCGGTTTCAGTGGTGAAGTCGTGGTCATATTTGTTTTTGAAGTAACGAGCTTCGTTTGCGCGTAAACCTGCGAGTGCATCAACGACAGGGGATGATTCCAAACCTTTAGTGGAAACATTTACAAAATCGATTTTGTGAGCCATACCAAAAGCGTATTGGGCAGCCACCAATTAGTCGATACTGATTTGCTCAATCTCAG
This sequence comes from Actinomycetota bacterium, assembly GCA_039795655.1. Taxonomy (GTDB): domain Bacteria; phylum Actinomycetota; class Actinomycetes; order S36-B12; family UBA5976; genus JAFMIT01. The sequence continues at coordinate 3,357 of JBDKLK010000126.1, read as the reverse complement.
CAGTGTCATCTATACCTGAAGATGAGCCAAACAAAGTTGCTTCATCGGGTTTGTTAGCTAAAACCTCACGAATATAAGAAGCAATCACTTCTTCAATTGGAATAAATCTTTGTTCACGTTCAGACATAAACCACCGGTGTTCAAGAACTTCGTGGTAAATCTCTGCTGGTTCTAGTTTCTTGCGCAGTTCACGCGGAATCGCAGTCAGCACTGGTTCGAAACATTCATTCACCCAACGGTGAGCAACCACTTCTTCAACATCGTTGTTGCCATTGGTTGCGCGGAAGCTGTCCAAATCGTTAAGCAATCGACGTGCCTGGTTTTCTTCAACATCCAAACCAGTCAAACGAATCAAACGACGAGCATGGTGTCCAGCATCCACAACCTTTGCATCCACCAAAACCACTTGGCGATCAGCATCTAGCGCCTTCATTTCAATTCCAGAAACGTCAAAGCCCATTAAGTTCAATTGTCGAATGTGGTTGTCTAGCGGTACGCGATCACCAAACTCCAAAACAATCGGCTTACTCAGTAATTCCCAAAGCCGGTCATATCTCGCGCGCAAACTTTGACCAACCGGAATTGGATCAACGGCGTCTGGCAAACGGCCACCAGCTTGGAGATCTAACAATTCGCCAGTCACATTCAACACTGCGGTTTCGATGTCGTATTGGCGTTGACCATCAGAAAGTGTTGGATGCATTTCACCAGTTTCCGCATCCACTAGATACGCCGCGAAAGCACCAGCATCACGACGGAACAAAGTGTTCGACAATGAACAGTCATTCCAAGAAAAACCAATGCTGTGAAGTCGCACAAACAACAGCGTCAATGCATCGAGCAAACGAATTGCAGTATCAGGGCGTGGAGTTGATGAAAACACCGCGCGATATGGCAAAGAAAATTCCAAATGTTCAGTGATCAACGCAGCTGGAAGTGGTTCACCATTTTTGTCGAAACGACCAGAAACTACAGCGGTGGCTTTTACTGAAGGAATACCTAAATCAGTTAGTTGCAAAAGTAATTCGTATTCGCGAGATGCGAAATGTTCTTCAATCTCTTTGATCGCGTGAATCACACCTTTTATTCGCACGAAACGAACGATGTGACGAGAGATACCGCGGGGGAGAGCAACAATTAAATCTTCGGGCCACTCTTCAAGTGGCATATCCCACGGAAAAAATAAGAGGTCGGGATCGGCTACCGCCGCTTTTACGGCAAGTGACACGATCCCGACCTAACTTTTATTTATCTAAGTAATTACTTACCTAGACGAGCACCTGTATTTGAATCAAATACGTGTACGTGACCATCTTTAACGTTGACATGAATGGTGTCACCGGCTTTAGGCGGCTTGCGGCCGTCGGTGCGGATAACCACATTCTGTTGTCCGTGTGCAGTTTCTACGGTTCCGTAAACGTAAGCGTCTACACCGAGAACTTCAACGAATTCAACGTTGATTGCCATGCCGTCGCCGACATTCATATCTTCTGGGCGGAAGCCAAGAGTTACTTCAGTTAGTCCACGGTTACGTGCATCTGCAAGAACTTCACTTGAAACAGCGATGCTTGCGCCGCCAACTTCGATTCCGTTGTCACGAACATATGCAGAGCAAAGGTTCATAGCTGGTGATCCAATAAAGCCAGCAACGAAGATGTTTTCTGGATTGTCGTAAAGGTTTTGTGGTGAATCGATTTGTTGAAGAACGCCATCTTTCATAACCGCAACGCGATCACCCATGGTCATAGCTTCAATTTGGTCGTGTGTAACGTAAACAGTAGTTACGCCAAGACGACGCTGTAGAGATGCAATTTGGGTACGAGTCTGAACACGTAGTTTTGCATCCAAGTTTGATAGAGGTTCGTCCATCAAGAAGACTTGTGGTTCACGAACAATCGCGCGACCCATTGCAACACGCTGACGTTGACCACCAGAAAGAGCCTTTGGCTTGCGATCTAGGTATTCCATCAAGTCAAGAAGTTTTGCAGCTTCTTCAACGCGCTTGCGGATTTCTTCTTTTGCAGTGCCAGCGATTTTCAACGCAAACCCCATGTTGTCTGCAACGCTCATGTGTGGGTACAACGCGTAGTTCTGGAAAACCATTGCGATGTCGCGATCTTTTGGTGCGAGATGAGTTACATCGCGATCACCAATGAAAACTTGTCCGCCGTCGATTGGTTCAAGACCAGCCAACATACGAAGTGAAGTTGATTTACCGCAACCTGATGGACCAACCAAAACTAGGAATTCGCCATCATTGATTTCGATATTTAGATTGTCCACTGCAGGACGTTCGGTACCCGGATAAATACGAGTAGCGTTTTTAAAGACCACCTTGGCCATTTTGTTTCCTTCCACTGGCAGGTACGTGCCAGACGATCCGTTGTAGAGGGTGTCGCCTTTAGCGACTATTTAGTTGTGGCGGGAGTTTAACTGCCAAGGTGGGGCACGGGAATAGTTGCGCTAAATGTGAGCCCAAAGGTCACGGTCTCGGGGCAGAATTCCGCACCTAAACCCACAATTGGAGCAGTTTTGAGCCCAGATCCACTGCGCGAAGCGGTCTATCAGGCTGAGCGGCAGGTCTTCTCAACTCTCGAGCGCCCTGGCATGGTCGACTTTTTTGGGTCTCAACTAACCATTGCTCCAGAGGTCTGGTTTCGCTCCATTGATGAAATCCAAACCTATGTAAACAACGCCATCTCATCAATCGCATCTGATTGGCCAGGACTAGAACCACTTGCGGTTAGAAAACGTAAAGGCCAAACCAAAGCTCACTACGAATTCGATCAAAAAACTATTGCTATTCCAACCGAAACAAACTGGGCAATGCGCGAGATGGTTGTGCTCCACGAAATTGCACATCATCTAACTTGGTTCGAAAACTCATCCGTCGAAGCGCACGGACTTGAATACATCGCAAACTACTTATTCCTCGTCAGCCAGTTCATGGGCGAAGAAGTTGCACTGCTTCTCAACGCAGCACTTGATGGCAAAGATATTTTGGTTACTAAATGAGCAACCTCAATCGCATCGCAGCATTACTTGCAATGGCAGAAAGCACAACCAACGAACACGAAGCCGATGCATTCCTCAAAAAAGCTCAAGAACTAGCCACCAACGCTAGTGTTGACTTGGCATTAGCTCGCGCCCAAAACGCAAAAAAAGAAGCGCGCGAAAAACCAATCTCAAAAACCATTTCAATTGGCGAACCACGCCAACAAGCAAACAAAAACTTGGTGCAGTTATTTATTGAACTTGGTCACGCAAACGATCTCAAGCTCGACATCGCCCACAACTCAACTTATGTAATTGCATACGGCATGCCATCAGACATCGAAGTAACCGAAATGCTTTTCA
>JBDKLK010000125.1:0-3618 GCA_039795655.1 Actinomycetota bacterium | reverse complement strand
TAATGGATGTCCGTTCGCGATCACTACCTCTGAAGATTTATTGCCTATTGCGGCTGCATTGGTTTTGAATATGGGTGGCAGAGATTTTGTAGTTGCAGAATCGGATCGAGCTTTTTATCACGCCGCTCTAAGTCATTCTGCAAATCATGTAAATACAATCATTTACCAATCTAAATCCGCGTTAACCGAAATCGGGATCCAAGACCCTGGATTGTTTTTAAGTCCACTTGTACAGACAGCTGTAGAGAACTCGCTATCAAAAGGAATCGATGCTTTGACTGGTCCAATTTCTCGCGGTGATGTTGAAACTGTGCGAGCTCACGTGATGGCAATCGAAAATCACGAAATTTCCGCTAGCTACAAGGCGCTGGCCAAGGCCACGGTAGAAAGACTTATCGGCTCAAATCGAATTTCAGATTCTGTGGCTCAAGAGATTTTGGATATTTTGAAATGACCAAAGTGTTCACATCCGTTAAAGAACTGCAGACTTTATTAGCCAGTAAAAAGGATAGTAAAAAAGTTGGCACAGTTTTCACAATGGGTGCGTTACATGATGGTCACGCTAGCTTGATGCAGGAATGCCGCAAAGAGATTGGTAACGATGGCATTTTGGTCGTGACAGTTTTTGTTAATCCAACACAGTTCAATGATCCAAAAGATTTAGAAAAATATCCACGCACATTGGATGCAGATGTTGCACTCTGCACACAAAACGGAGTCGATGTGTTGTTTGCTCCAACTGCAGACGAGATTTATCCAGATGATTTGAAGATTGAACAAATTACACCTGGACCGATTGCAGGAATTTTGGAAGGTGCAAGTCGGCCTGGACATTTTGCAGGTGTGGCAACTGTGGTGTATCGACTTATTGAAATCACAAAACCAGACGTCACTTGCTTCGGTCAAAAAGATTACCAACAACTTGTTGTGGTAGGGCAGTTGATTAAAAGCCAGAAACTAAACGTCAAGCTAGTTGGAGTTTCAACAGTTCGCGAAAAAAGTGGCCTTGCAATGTCGAGTCGAAACCAGAGATTGTCTATCGAACAGCGTGTTATCGCGACCAAGTTGTTCGAAGCGATGAATATGGTTAAAACAGAATTGCTCAATGGACATTCAATATCTGACGCAAAAACAGTAGCCATTAGTTATCTAGATGAGAATCCCGAGATAGAGCTCGATTATCTAGAAGTGTTGAGTGCAGAACTTTCAAAACCTGAGCCAGGTTTGGCACGAATCTTGATCGCTGCAAGGATTGGCGATGTGCGTCTAATCGATAATCTCGAATGCGAGATCGGAGTGGAAAATGTCTGAAAAAGATTCCACCCCAAAAACTGTAATTGGAACGCGTTTAATTGCTCCTGAGCCAGGATGGTTCGCAGAGTGCGATGTGATTGTGATTGGCAGTGGAGTAGCAGGACTTACCGCCGCTATTCAAGCAAGAACGAGTGGTTACAAAGTTATTCTCGTGACCAAGGCTCAAGTAGATGATGGTTCAACGCGTTGGGCACAGGGTGGTATTGCTGCCGCACTAGATCCGAGCGATTCACCGGAAGAACATTGGCGAGACACCATTGTTGCCGGTGCTGGTCTATGTGATTCTGCCGCTGCACGCGTTCTAGTTGTTGAAGGGCCAAATGCGGTTCGACGGTTGATTTCCCGCGGTGCAAATTTCGATAAGACAGCGAGTGGCGATATTGCATTAACTCGCGAAGGCGGTCACCACCGAGACCGAATCGCACACGCTGGCGGGGACGCGACCGGTGCTGAAATTTCGCGAGCATTAGTTGATGCAATTGCGAACGACGAAGATATTCAATTGATCGAAAACGCTTTGGTGCTTGATCTTCTTCAAGATGAACATGGCGCAGCTCAAGGTGTAACTCTGCACGTTATGGGTGAAGGTATGCACGACGGTGTTGGTGCAGTACTTGCACCTGCAGTGATTTTGGCAACTGGCGGTATCGGCCAAGTATTTAGTCAATCAACAAATCCAAAAGTTGCTACAGGAGATGGCATTGCTCTTGCATTAAGAGCTGGTGCGACACTCGCTGATCTTGAGTTTATTCAATTCCACCCAACAGTTCTGTTTTTAGGCAGTGGCGCAAAAGGTCAACAGCCATTAATTAGTGAAGCTGTTCGTGGTGAAGGTGCTTTTCTTGTTGATGATGAAGGTAAACGCATTATGGAAGGGGTTCACCCAATGGGTGACCTTGCTCCGCGCGACATCGTTTCAATTGCAATTATTAAAACCATGATTGCGAAGAACCTTTCACATGTTTGGCTAGATGCTCGCAAACTTGGTGATGACTGGCAAAATCGATTCCCAACTATTTTTAATGTTTTACTCGGTTACGGCATTGATCCGCGTTCAGATTTGATTCCAGTAGCGCCCGCACAGCATTATCACTCTGGCGGTATTCGCACTGATCTATACGGTCGCACCAGTATCCCTGGATTGTTTGCCTGCGGTGAGGTGGCTTGCACAGGAGTTCATGGCGCAAATCGCTTAGCAAGTAATTCACTGCTTGAAGGTTTAGTTTTTGCCGAACGAATTGGGGCATTGCTAGCACTTGGTTTGCCAGAACGACGAACATTTGTGAAACGCACTGGTGAAAGTATTTTGATTGATAATGAAATGCGTTCGCATCTTCAGAAAAATATGACAACAAACGTTGGCGTTTTGAGAAGTGCTGTTTCAACAACAAAAGCGCTAGAAGAAATCTCAAAAGTAAAGACTTCAGGTAACGAGGTTTTGCCAAATACCAAGAATTGGGAAACATCAAATCTACAAACTGTTTCAACTGCGATTGCCCTCGCAGCTTTAACTCGCGAAGAAACTCGCGGTTCGCATTGGCGAGAAGACTTCCCAGAATCAAGAACCTCATGGTTAAAACGAGTATTGGTACAAGCAAATTCAAATGGCGAACTAAAAGTTTCGTTTGAGCCTGTTCCACAAGTTCCAGACACAAAGGAAGTGTTGTAATGGTAAAAGTTCCGCATTGGTTACCAAGTGTGATTGGAACTGATTACGCAGTTCCGCTGCGCGCTCAAGGACACAACCTTGATGAGATTATGGATGTAATCTCAAGATGCCTCTCGGAAGACCTAGATGGCGGTGTTGATGTCACAACTTCAGCAACTATTCCACCAACTCATAAATCTGTTATGGAACTTCGTGCGCGTCAAGATGGTGTAGTCGCTGGTGGCACAGTCGCAGCCGCAGTTTTTGATTTAGTTTCGCAGGCAGAAGCCAGAATTCAAATTGAAGTTGCTGATGGAATGCCAGTTAAAACTGGTGAAGTAATTGTGACGATTACTGGCCCAACGTATGCACTGCTAACCGCAGAGAGAACAGCGTTAAACATTTTGTGTCACTTGTCAGGAATCGCAACTGCCACGAATGCGTGGGTAAAAGAGATCGCAGGGACCAACTGCAAAGTTCGCGATACCCGCAAAACCACTCCAGGACTACGTAAACTCGAAAAATACGCAGTTGTTTGTGGCGGTGGCACAAATCACCGTATGTCGCTGGCAGATGCCGCGTTAGTGAAAGACAATCACATTGTTGCAGCTGGTGGGGTAGTTCAGGCATTCGAAGCGGTACGTCGCAAGTTTTCT
>JBDKLK010000124.1:0-3650 GCA_039795655.1 Actinomycetota bacterium | reverse complement strand
CCGTTGCCATCAATGGCTACACCATTTGGAGTGAAAACACCTGATTTTGATTCATACTTATTTGAACCAAGCAGATTGAACTTTATGTCCTGCTCATTAAGCCAACTAAATCCGGCATAGGAGTAATCACCTTTAGGCGCGATGGTTACTTTCCTAAATGGCAGAGTATTGAAAAATGTACTTACATATTGCGAATCAGTGATTGCACTTTGCGCCAAAGTGTGACGGCCGCTCCCATCTAGAGCTTGAGCGTTTACGTTTCCTGATGGCAAAACATAGGTATTCAAAGTGTTGAGATTTTCACGGACCGCTGAAAGCCATTGATCGGCTCCAGCAATCTGTTCCCCGCCTAATTCATGTGGTTTTGGAAGTGCCACTTCTCTACCAGCAGAAATTTGTTCCGCTAAACGAATTGTGTCTGAATCAATTAGCCAGGTCGCTTCTGTGATTGATTTTCCAATAGACAGTAGTGAATTTAGCCCGCGATTAGGTAGGAATTTATTCGCTGCAACATTATTCAGAATTGCGTCATTTGGTGCTAAACCTGCATTTACAGATAACGGTAAGACAGCAGCGACATTGAGATTTTGAATATTAACTTTCTTTGGCAAGAAGGAAATAAAACTTGTTATTTTGTGAGCTTCTCCTCGGACATACGCGGTTATGCGAATCGCATAAGTTCCTGCACCGTGAAATTTGAGTCTTGAGCCAGGAATAGTGAAACTTGAACTCTTTTCAGAAGATTCGATGTTTGTGGATTCGAAGATACTTGAGTAAGAGATTGAGTTCGGTTTTTCAATCACATTTTGAATTGCGCTTCTACCGAGCAATGGCGATTGAGAGATTTCGACTTCTGCATTACTAATCGCAGCACCACTAGTTTCAACAAAACCGAAAGTGATATTTGATCTGTCATTCAACCAAATTTTGGACTGTGAAACCAAACTCAAATCAACCGCTTCTTCTGCAATCGCGTTTGGGATTGTTAAAAACAAAAGTAGAAGGACTACAAATCCGCTAGCAAATCTTTTCATCTAAATGCAGCTAACAATTCCTGGGCTTTACCAATAAGTTGTTTTTCGTCATCGTGAGTTAGCCGCATAGCGATTTGATCAAGTCCAACCCAAGCGATTTCATCTACTTCGCCTTCTTGTCCAATCAAGTCTCCACTCTTAGCCAGAATCAAAAAGTGATGAACTGTTTTGTGAATTGTGACTTTGTCTTGTTGAAACCAAAAATCAATAACTCCTAGATCACCATGAATTTCGCCAGAAAGTCCGGTCTCTTCAAGTACTTCACGAATAGCTGCATCGTGAGGAGTTTCACCTTCTTCTAGGTGACCTTTTGGAAGCGACCAAAGTAAGCGGCCACGGTTGTTACGCCTGCCGATGATGACGGCCCGCATAGTTTCGAGTTCAACTACGAGACCACCAGCACTTACTTCGTCGCGTTGGTTTTTGCGCCGTTGGCGCGAGCCCCTGAAATTTGAGGCACGACGGATGCTCATGCCCAAAGGGTAACTGCCCGAGCGTGCGTAATCTCTGCCATTGTGAGTGTAAATGGACAAACCCCTATCCCTTCGATTGCGGTCGAGTTGGGCAAAAGGTTTGTCGACGCCGGTTTTGAGATTTCCCTAGTGGGCGGTTGGGTCCGAGATGCTGTGATGAAGCGGGGTCAGGCCGACCTGGACTTCACCACAAATGCCACCCCCGATGAGGTAATTACCACTGTAAAGGGCTGGGCTGAAAATGTCTGGGATGTTGGCATCCGTTTTGGCACAGTTGGGGTCATCAAATCTGGACTCAATTTGGAAATCACAACTTATCGAGCTGAGCAGTACGAAAAAGATTCGCGCAAACCAACTGTGGCTTTCGGTAATTCACTTAATGAAGATTTGGCTCGTCGCGACTTCACGATTAATTCAATTGCATTGGAACTTCCAAGTGGATACTTACACGATCCATTTAATGGTATTTCTGATATCGCTGCCGGATTAATCCGTACAACTCAAACCGCAGCGGATTCTTTTTCTGATGATCCACTTCGCATGATGCGAGCTGCACGTTTTGCTGCTCAACTAAATTTTAAAGTGGATGATTCGGTTCTAGAAGCGATGACAGAAATGGCTTCGCGAATTGAGATTATTTCTGCCGAACGCGTTCGCGATGAGTTATCTAAGTTATTGCTCGCGCCCAATCCACGCGCTGGTTTACAAATTCTTGTTGACACAGGTATCGCGGAATTTATTTTGCCTGAACTTCCGAAACTAAAACTTGAACTTGATGAACATCATCGACATAAGGATGTGTTCGAACATTCATTGATTGTTTTGGAACAGGCAATTGCTTTAGAGCAGTCACATGAACCGAAAACTGAACCAGATTTGATTTTGAGGGTTGCGGCTCTTTTACATGACATCGGAAAACCAAAAACTCGCAGATTCGAAGATGGCGGAGGAGTTTCATTTCATCACCACGAAGTTGTTGGTGCAAAGCTTGCGAAGAAGCGAATGGCTGCTTTGCGATTTAGTAATGAAGAAATTGAAAGCGTTTATCGTCTGATTGAATTGCATTTACGTTTTCATGGTTACGGAAGTGGCGAATGGACTGATTCTGCTGTTCGTAGATATGTTCGCGATGCGGATGATCAACTTGTGCGCCTCCACAAACTTACTAGAGCTGATTGCACAACTCGCAACAAGCGAAAAGCGGACAATTTGGCTCGAACCTACGATTCACTTGAAGAACGAATTTCAGAACTTCAAGCGCAGGAAGAATTGAATGCGATTCGCCCTACACTTGACGGCGAACAGATTATGAAACTGCTTGGCTTGAAGCCAGGTCCACAAGTTGGCAAGGCATACAACTTCTTGCTTGAACTTCGTCTTGATCAAGGGCCAATGACTGAAGCAGATGCTGAGAAAGCATTGTTGGCCTGGTGGGAATCCCAAAAATAAAAACACCGCAGCCGAAACTGCGGTGTTTTTGAAGGGAATTAATTAACGATCAACTTTTCCGGTGATGAAATCTTCAACAGCTTGTTTCGCTGCATCATCGGTGTATTGAATCGGAGGTGACTTCATGAAGTATGAAGACGCAGACAAGATAGGTCCACCAATCTTGCGATCAAGTGCAATCTTGCAAGCGCGAATAGCATCAATGATTACACCAGCTGAGTTTGGTGAATCCCAAACTTCTAGCTTGTATTCCAAGTTCAATGGAACGTTACCGAATGCGCGACCTTCAAGGCGAACGAATGCCCATTTACGGTCATCTAGCCACTTAACGTAGTCAGAAGGTCCGATGTGAACGTTGCCTTCTCCTAGGTCGTGGTCAAGCTGTGAAGTAACAGATTGGGTCTTTGAAATTTTCTTTGATTCCAAACGATCGCGTTCCAACATGTTCATGAAGTCCATGTTTCCACCAACGTTTAGTTGGTAAGTGCGATCAACAATCACGCCACGGTCTTGGAATAGTTTTGCAAGAACGCGGTGAGTGATGGTTGCACCAACTTGTGATTTGATGTCATCGCCAACGATTGGAACACCAGCTGCTGTGAACTTGTCTGCCCATTCTTTTGTACCAGCGATGAAAACTGGAAGTGCGTTTACGAAACCAACACCAGCATCGATTGCACATTGTGCGTAGTAC
>JBDKLK010000123.1:0-3714 GCA_039795655.1 Actinomycetota bacterium | reverse complement strand
TCACCTTTGTTGAGTCACTAAATACGCTAACTGAACCGCCACCGTTTGTTGCAGTTACGCGAACACGGATGAACTTGCCCTTTTGAGCAGACTTCAAAGTCAATTTCTTAGCAGTTGCTCCGGCAATAGCCTTGCAGTTTGCAGGTGCACTTGCAGGGTTGTTTGTGCCTTTTGCAGAGCATGAGTACCACTTGTAAGCAAGAGTTGGTTCACCTTCCCATGATGAAGCAAAACCATTTGCAGTTAAAGTTTTTCCGACTTTAACGGTACCGCTAATTGTCGGGTTCTTTGTCTTTACTGGAGCAGCTGCATATCCACCGTTTAGTTCGATGTTGTCGATTGCATAAACCTGACCAGTGCGATCAACTGTAGTTCCAGCTTCACCGCAAGCAAAGTCAGGGAAGAACACGAGAGTCACGTAGTCTGCAGAAGCATTCCACTGGGAATCTGTTGAAAGATCTAATTCGTAATTGTGCCAACCATTAGTTGCTGCAATGTTGTATTCAACAATTGCTGAAGCATCCGCATTTTCAATTTTGACGCAAGCAGATGTTCCAGTTGGATCTGGTGAATAAAGATCGAATGAAAGATCAGCACCGATTTTGATTGTGTCTGTTTTCATGATTACAACACCAGCCCAAGCATCGCCTGCTTTTGCCATTTCAAGAATTTTTCCAGTTCCGCCGTCATCTCCGGCATCAGCAATCATTGTGGTTAGTCCACTGAATGAACCTGTTGGATCATCACCAGAGTTGTTTCCAACTGCACCTGCACCAATCGTGTCATCAGCTTCAAATGTGATTGTTGTGCCAGTTGCTGCAAGTGCGCTCGCTGGAGCAATTGCAACTAGTGCGCCAGCACCAACAAGTGACAAAGCGCTGAGTAGTGCTAAGAAACGGCTTCCTAGCTTTGTTGTTTTAGCCATTGGTTTCCTTCCAAAGAGGCTTACGGATTTTTGTCGTGCTCGCACACGTGGGGTAAAAGTAGCCCTGAAAGCGGTTTTATGGAAGCGGTTTCACAAGGTATTTTCTAAGGTGTTGCACAACCGTTATGAAGCCAGAATTGGCGCGGTTTAGTGGGTAATTAGCTCGCCCACGCCATTTATTGAGTAAAAGCGGGCGTAATCCACGGTGAAATCACTCTCAGTGAGGTCGAAATCAATCAGGCCACCAAATAATCCACCCATTGCTAGGTTGAGGATCAGGTAGTGCTCTGAATCGAACGCCCAATCCGCATCGGTGTTCTCAAAGGTATAGAAGAGCTTGCCATCTACGTACCAGTCAATACGGTCTTCAAACCATTCGACGGCGTAGATGTGGAAATCTTCAGTTGTACTTGGGTTTGTCACACTCCAGGTGCCGCCGCGACCTGCACCACCAGAAAGTGGGCCATGACCGGTTCCCCAGACAGCTCCTGGCCATGAACCTTTTAGCTCCATAATGTCGATTTCGCCGCATCTTGGCCAGCCGATTTCGTCAATGTTTGAACCGAGTGTCCAGACAGCCGGCCATGCACCTTCACCTTTTGCGCCTTTAGCGCGGACTTCGATGCGGCCGTATTTGAATCCGAACTTATCTTTAGTAACAATTTTGGAACTAATCCAATGGCAATCGCCGTAGTAGCAGTCATAGTTCGAAGCGCCAGTTTTCGTTGAATAAATTACAAGTTGTCCGTTGCCGTTTAATTTCGCTTGAGATGAAAGGTAGTACTGGCGCTCTTCATTTCCCCAACCTGGATTGTTGTAAGGAGCGGCACTCCCATCACCTTCTTGTGCAGTCCAATTATCAGAGTTGAAACTTTCGTCTACATCCCCACTAAATTCATCTTGCCAAAGAAGTTCGTATTTGCCGGTCAATACTCCTGTTGGAATAAACTTCCGTGTAGCTGTCATTACCTTTGTTTTGAACCCAGCTTTTGACAAAGTTAATTTTGCAGTGACGAATTTTCCACGATCGGCACTCTTCAGAGCGTAAGTTGTTTTTGTGGCTCCAGAAATCACATTTCCATTTCGCAACCACTTGATCTGTTTTGTAGCACCACTAGTCTTGATATTCGGTAGATTGATTTTCAAAGTAGTTTCTTCATTCGACACATAGTTGATCGAAATGTATCCGCCAACGATGATTCGTTTGATTGCAAATGCAGTTTCTAACTGAATTGCATTCAGCCCTATTACAAGCAATAAAGCGGCGGATACATTTCGAATTGCGCGTGTCATTTTGAAGTGAGCTACTTAACTGTTGCTTTTACGGTCTTTTTCACACCATTGCAGATAACGACAACAGAGTGCTTACCCTTTTTCGCTTTGAAAGTATAGGTAACACTTGTTTTATTTGCAGCTGGTGACTTAGTTGATTTCTTTCCATCAATGGTGACTTTTACTGCCTTACCGTGAGGGTTACTTACCTTTACAGAGATTTTTCCCTTGCCTGGAGTGACAGTGATAGCAGTCTTAGCAGCAGTTGGGTCTGTGAAGTAATGAAACTCAACCATGTCTGCAATTAGGGTTCCAGCATTTCCAAAGCTCGGGTACATTTGAGAGAAAATTGCTCCTGTACCAGCGGTCAAGAACTCTTGTGTTAGAGATTCTGGTTTAGGTTGACCTACAACATCTGTGTTGCGAGTAGCAAACAAAGCATTACCGAAAGCATCGGTTGTTGCCGTCCAAGAAACTTGGGCACCTGTTGATGCGGTTGTTCCATTGGTCATCTTTGCGCTGCTGTTGCTGTATTCCTTGTTAACCAAGAGGCTAACTTCTTGACCAGCAATAGCTTCACCATTTGCATCTTCAAAATGGTAAGTCAAATTTATTTTGCGACTTGCTGGTGCATACTTCTGGAAGAAGTGAAGTCCTACTGGATACCAAGTGTTTGTGACTGTGAATTCAGTTTCCAGGTCATTACGTTGCACTGAGTTTTCTGGTGTGAAAACCGGAGTTGCAACACGAGCGGTAACTGTTGATTCATCGTAAGTAGCCTGGTTAGGTTCCTTGTAGTAGTGAATTTCAGTCATGTCAGCTTGGTCAATCAATTGACCGAGTAGTTCAGGATAGATCTGAGTGTAAAGTGAAACGTTGCAATCAAAGTCAGATACATGACCACGCTCGGTGAATGAAACAGGCTTCGGCTCACCACACATGTCTTGGGTGTCGAGGCTTTCCATAGTGAAAGTTACGAAACCAAATGAATCTGTTGGTGCAGTAACAATCAACTGATCCAGCGGAGCTTTATCAACACCGTCTGTTGGACCTTGACCATTAACTTTGACAATTGAGTTTGCTACTGAGTAACCCTTATTTACGCGAAGTTTTACGTTTGTGTTAGCGAGCGGCTCATTTGTATCTGCATTTGTTACTAAGTAGGTGAAATGAATCGTTGAACCTGCCGGTGCCCAGCCTTGACGGAATGTAAAGCCATCAGCGAACCAGTTGTTTTGAACCCAGAGGGCTTCCATATCGGTGTCACGCCAGGAGTTTGTGTCATCCAATCGCGGGGTAATCAATCGAATCTCGACATTTTCTGGCAGCGCACTTGCAGAGTTAGTGATAGCAGGCAGGGTAGCTGCCGCTAGCAAAAACGAAATCAAGAGTGCGATCTTGCGACTTACTTTTTTCATTCTTTTTCCTTACTGATTGCTGAATTAAGTTTTAGCCCTTGACTGCGCCATCCATAACACCTTGAACCAACTTGCGTCCAACGAGTACGAATAGCAGTA
>JBDKLK010000122.1:0-3757 GCA_039795655.1 Actinomycetota bacterium | reverse complement strand
GGTGTAAATCGCAGAAATATCTTCGACTGTTACGTCTGCAGGAATTTCTACGTAATCTCTAAGCCATGACAATGGAACTCTCATTAGATATCCATTCCGAATTGTCGGGAGAATCGAATATCGCCTTCAACCATGTCACGCAAATCAGTAACAGTGTGTCGGAACATCAAAGCGCGTTCGATTCCTACACCAAAAGCAAAACCTGAATATTCGTTTGGATCTATTCCGCAAGCAATTAATACTTTTGGATTGACCATTCCGCAGCCACCCCATTCAATCCAGCGGGCTCCACCTTTGGCAGCTGGGAACCAAATATCAAGTTCTGCACTTGGTTCTGTGAATGGGAAAAAAGATGGACGTAAACGAATTGTGACTTCGTCACCAAACATTGTTTTCGCGAAGTGTTCAAGAGTTCCGCGCAAATGCCCCATCGTTAAACCCTTGTCGATAGCAAGACCTTCAATTTGATGGAAAACCGGTGAGTGCGTTGCATCAAGTTCGTCAGTGCGAAAAACTTTTCCAGGCGCAACAATGTAAAACGGTGGTTTGCGAGTCAACATCGTACGTGCTTGAACTGGAGATGTATGTGTGCGCAAAACTAAATGCGAATCTTCAGGCGCTACAAAGAATGTGTCTTGCATACTGCGAGCTGGATGATTTGGACCAATATTCAAAGCATCGAAGTTGTACCACTCAGCTTCGAGTTCAGGACCTTCAACAACGTCCCAACCCATAGCTACGAAAACATCTTCAGCTCTTTCCATGATCAAACTCAATGGATGACGTGAACCGCTTGGAGTGGTTTGGGTAGCTAATGAAACATCTACAGTTTCTTGGGCAAGCATGCGATTTTCTTCGATTACAAGAAGCTCGGCTTCGCGATTCTTCAACGCTTCATTGATAGCTCCACGAGCTTTGCCAATTCGAGCGCCTGCTTCGGCTTTCGCAGCCGGCGGCAAAGCCCCAATTTCTCGGTTTGCTAAAGCGATTGGAGATTTATCTCCTGCGTGTGCAAGGCGAGCATTTTTCAATTCTTCAAGGTTGGATGCTGCTGTGAACGCCGCAAGCGCTGAATCGACTGCTTTATTAACTTCTTCTGCAGAAAGTGGGGTCACAGCAACTGGATCAAAGTCTTTGTTTGGCGCTGACACTCATTTTCCTTTCTGCTCTTGTTTTTAGTCGGTTTTAGGTCGTGCGTATTCTACGAATTTCAGGCTAGTTTCTATGGCTTACGAAACTCGCAAAACTACAAATTCCAGCTGCTATTGCGGCATTGAGACTTTCAACCTCATCATTCATCGGAATACTCACACGATTGTCTGATTTATTAATCAAGTTTTCAGTTAAGCCGCCAGCTTCATTGCCAACTAACCAAGCATGTGGTTTTGATAAATCTAAGTTGCTCAAATCTGTTTCACCATTTGCAGTTAATGCAAAAGCGTTTACCGAATTCTTTTTCAGGAAAGTTAACAACTCTTCTTCAGAAATTTGAGAATACAGAGGGATGAGTGAAAACGCCCCAGCTGTTGAACGAATTACTTTTCCGCTCCAGATGTCAGCAGAGCCGGCCAAAGAAACTACTGCATCAGCACCAAATGCTGCTGCAGTGCGAATGACAGTACCAACATTGCCTGGGTCGGCAACTCGATCTAGAACCACTACGTAATTTGAAATCACTAAATCTGCAAGGTCAGTCTGTGGCATATTGCAAACTGCAAACACTCCTTGTGGAGTTTTAGTATCTGACAAAGTTTTACTAGCTGATTCGGAAATTCGGTAGACCTTTATTCCGCTTCTACGCGCGAGATTAGATACCTCATCGTCAGAGATTGTTAAAACAAACTTTGCAAAAGAATTTTCGATAGCAGCAAGTACATTTTGAGCACCTTCAACTAAAAATTGTTGCGCTGCTCTTCGGCCCTTAGATTCCAATAAAAGTCGAGCCGTGCTCACCACATCGGAATGAGGACCCAAAGGATCCGCATGGAGTGATGACACGGCTCGACCTAATTATTAGTAATTAAGATGCAGGTAGCGATGACTTAGCAACTTTGACCAATGCTGCAAAGGCGGCATCGTCATTAACTGCTAATTCAGCCAACATGCGACGGTCAACTTCAACTCCAGCGGCCTTCAAGCCCTGGATAAATCGGTTATAAGTCATACCGTGGTTACGTGATGCTGCATTGATACGTTGAATCCATAGTTGACGAAATTCGCCCTTCTTTGAGCGACGGTCAGCATATGCATAAACCAATGAGTGGGTAACTTGTTCTTTCGCTTTGCGGTACAAGCGTGAACGTTGTCCACGGTAACCACTTGCAGCTTCGAGAACTGCGCGACGCTTCTTCTGGGCGTTAACAGCCCGCTTCACACGTGCCATGAGATTCCTCCTTGTGAGATTTCGGGGTGTTTATCGCAAACCAAGCAAACGCTTAGCTGTCTTGCTGTCGCCTTTTGGCAATTCGGCTACACCGTCGAGACGACGTGTGCGACGAGATGACTTTCCTTCAAGCAAGTGGCGCTTGTTGGTGCGTTCGTGCAAGACCTTGCCTGAGCCGGTCAATTTGAAACGCTTCTTAGCACCGGAGTGCGTCTTGTTTTTCGGCATTTCTTTTCTCCTTCGAGTTAATGCTTGCGGCTTCAGACAGTGTCTGAAACATCTTCGGCAGTTGCAGTTTCAACTTTCTTTTTTGCAGATGATTTTCCACCACGATTTGGTCCAAGAACCATCACCATGTTGCGACCATCTTGCAAAGGAGCTGCTTCGACAACACCGATCTCGGCAATGTCTTCGGCAAGGCGCTTCAAAAGATTAAATCCTAATTCTGGGCGACTTTGTTCACGACCACGGAACATGATTGTGACTTTAACTTTGTCTCCGGCTTTAAGGAATCTTTCGATGTGACCTTTTTTCGTTTCATAGTCGTGCTGATCAATCTTTGGTCGCAATTTCATTTCCTTCACAACAGTGTTGGATTGATTCTTGCGAGCTTCGCGTGCCTTTTGAGCTGCTTCGTATTTGAATTTACCGAAATCCATCAATTTACAAACTGGTGGACGAGACTCTGGTGCAACTTCGACCAAATCAAGATCTGCATCAATCGCCATCTGCAAAGCAGTTTCGATAGAAACAATTCCTACTTGTTCGCCTTCTGCGCCAATAAGTCGTACTTCAGAAACCCGAATACGATCATTGATACGTGGCTCGACGCTGATAACGCCTCCTTGAGAGTTGGTAACCACGCCTGCGAAATGAAAAATCCCGCTTGCAATACAAGCGGGACACCGCAAATGCTGAAAGCACTTGCCCATTAACACGCTGGGTAAACCAAGGTGTTAAATCGCGACCGTAGTGCCACAAGCACTTAGGTGGGAGCGAACTCCGCTTGTACAACACCCCGATGGCGGGGCGTTTGGTATGGGTGGGAGTGTACCCCTGTGAGTGACGCAGACCAAAATCCAGAATCAGTAACCGCGGCTAGAGACCTGTCTAAATTGGCTTCGGTTGAAATTGTGAGCCTGCACGCTGTGGATTTGATGACAGCTGCGGCTCTCAAACTTGGCCTTTTTGAAGGCAGTGAATCTGCCCGAGACCTAGCCGAAGCCCGAATCCTGATCGATGTTTTAGGTGGATTTGTGGATGCGGCAGCTCGAAATATTGGACATCACCACGCCGCGCCTTTGCGAGATGGGCTTCAATCTCTTCAGAAAGCTTTCCGGGAATATTCCGATATTCAGGACGAGCCTGGAGCTG
>JBDKLK010000121.1:0-3776 GCA_039795655.1 Actinomycetota bacterium | reverse complement strand
CGGTCGAGAGGCTATCAAGGAATTTGCTGAAACTCGTTTACGTCAACTTCTAAATGATAAAGACAATTCAGTGGCTTCAATTGAAGACTTATCGGATTTAATGTTGAAAAAAGGTTTTAGTACCAGCGTTCAACCATCACCTTTCCCAAATGCAAAACAACTTTGTCAGCACAACTGCCCAATCAGTCATATCGCTAGTGAATACCCAGAATTCTGCGAGGCGGAAACTGAAATTTTTAGCAAAGCATTGGGTGTGCACGTAACGCGCATATCAACCATTGCTTCAGGTTCTGCAATTTGCACTACAAACGTTCCAAATCCACAATCAAGGAGAAGCGCATGAGCTCATCTGTAGACGAACTAGAAGGCATAGGCAACTATGAATATGGTTGGCGAGATAAAGACACTGCTGGAGAAAACGCAAAACGTGGTTTAAATGAAGACGTTGTTCTCGACATTAGTTCAAAAAAGAGCGAACCAGAGTGGATGCGCGAATTGCGCCTGAAGGGTTTAGATCTCTTCAAGAAGAAGCCACTTCCAAACTGGGGAAGCGATTTATCTGGGATTGATTTCGACAATATCAAGTATTTTGTTCGGTCAACCGAGAAGCAAGCTAGTTCCTGGGAAGATTTACCAGAAGACATCAAAAATACTTACGACCGTCTTGGTATCCCAGATGCTGAAAAACAAAGATTGGTAGCAGGTGTTGCCGCCCAATACGAATCTGAAGTCGTTTACCACGCAATCCGCGAAGACCTTGAACAACAAGGCGTTATTTTCGTTGATACTGACACAGCGCTTCGTGAGCACGAAGAACTATTTAAAGAGTACTTCGGAACAGTAATTCCGGTTGGAGACAATAAGTTTGCCGCACTAAATACTGCGGTTTGGTCTGGTGGCTCATTCATTTACGTGCCAAAAAATGTCCAAGTGGAGATTCCTCTTCAAGCTTACTTCCGTATCAACACAGAAAACATGGGACAGTTTGAACGCACATTGATCATCGTTGATGAAGGTGCTTATGTTCACTATGTAGAAGGATGCACAGCTCCAATCTATTCAAGCGATTCACTGCACTCTGCTGTTGTTGAGATTATCGTTAAAAAGAATGCTCGGTGCCGTTACACAACAATTCAAAACTGGTCTAACAATGTTTATAACCTAGTTACAAAGCGCGCAGTAGCCCATGCCGGTGCAACTATGGAGTGGATCGATGGAAATATCGGATCCAAAGTGACTATGAAATATCCAGCAGTTTGGATGGTTGGCGAACATGCAAAAGGTGAGACTCTGTCGATTGCTTTTGCTGGTGAAGGTCAGCATCAAGATGCAGGTTCAAAGATGGTTCACGCGGCACCAAACACAAGTTCCACAATTATTTCTAAGTCGGTAGCGCGTGGAGGTGGCCGTACTTCTTATCGCGGTCTTGTTCAGGTAGATGAGGGTGCGTATAACTCCAAGAGCACAGTTAAGTGCGATGCGCTTTTGGTTGATGATATTTCGCGTAGTGATACTTATCCATACGTGGATGTACGGACAGATGATGTCGCTATGGGTCACGAAGCCACTGTTTCTAAAGTTAGCGATGATCAATTGTTCTATCTAATGTCTCGCGGTCTCAATGAAGACGAAGCCATGGCAATGATTGTTCGCGGGTTTGTCGAACCGATTGCGCGCGAATTGCCAATGGAATATGCAATCGAACTAAACCGCTTGATTGAGCTTCAAATGGAAGGGGCGGTCGGATAATGACAATCACCGTTCCTCCTAGCGACTTGGCGCCACGTCTAAAAGGGCTGCCACTTTCTGAAATCGCAGTCCCAAATGGACGTGAAGAAGAATGGCGATTCACGCCATTAAAGCGGATTGCTGATTTTCATAAGGTTGAAGAACTCAATAATGAATTGAGTTTTGAAATTTCGGCACCAAAAGTGGTTGAGATATCAAGTACTAGATTGTCTGATTTCGCAGCAGCGGATCGAATCTCAGCAGCAGCTGCTTTGTTGACAACAAATGCAAAGGTTGTGTCAATTCCTGCGGAAACTTCTTTGGAGTCACCAGTATTAGTCAGATTGAACGCAAATGATCTGAAAACAATTGGCGCTTTAGAAGTTAATTTCGGTAAGTACTCAAAAGCTACAGTGATTCTTGATCACACAGGAAAAGGTGCTTTAGCTCTAGCCGCTCAAATCAATGTCGCTGATGGTGCAAACGCAACTTTCATTTCAATTCACGATGGCGATGCAAAGTCTGTTCACACCGGCCAGCACGCAATCAAACTAGGGCGGGATTCCAAGATTCATCACGTCGCCATCACTCTAGGTGGCGATCTAGTTCGACTTGTGACCACAGTTGAATACACGCAGACAGGCGGCGATGCAACTCTGTCTGGCGCTTATTTCACTGACGAAGGTCAACACCACGAACATCGACTGTTTGTTGATCACGCGGTCACGAACTGCCGTAGCGATGTTATGTACAAAGGTGCGCTACAAGGAGACGGTGCGCACTCTGTTTGGATTGGCGATGTTCTTATTCGCGGAAACGCAAAAGGAACTTCTACTTACGAATTAAACCGAAACTTGATTCTCACCGAAGGTGCTCACGCAGATTCTGTACCTAACTTGGAAATTGAGACTGGTGACATTGAAGGCGCAGGTCATGCTTCAGCAACTGGTAGATTCGATGACGAACAGATTTTCTACCTAATGAGTAGAGGTGTTCCTGAGATTCAAGCAAAGCGTCTAGTTGTCCGAGGCTTTTTGGCTGATGTGATAGCGCGAATTCCTGACCAAGAACTTCAAAACCGATTGATTAACTCAGTTGAATTGAAACTTGGTAAGGCTGATCCATTGTTCGCGTTGGTGTTCGATGAGCAATAACGTTTCGATTGGAACTCTTGAGCAGTTTCCAGTTGGTTCACTAAACCATATAGAGGTTGATGGCATTGAAATCGCAATGGTTCATTGCGAAGAAGGTCTCTTTGCAGTGAGCGATATATGCAGTCATGCCGAAGTTTCGCTTTCTGATGGCTACTTGAATGGCTGCAAGCTTGAATGCCCAATGCACGGCGCAGAATTTGATGTAAAAACTGGTGAAGCACTTAGTTTGCCAGCGACAAAAGCAATAGACACTTATAAGGTAACAATTAACGGAGAAGGTGCGCAGGCATCGGTTTCTTTGGAGATAGGAAAATAGTGAGCAAGTTAGAAATTAAAGATCTGCAGGTTCGTGTAGAGACTGAAAACGGTCCAAAAGACATTCTCAAAGGTGTATCTCTCACAATTAATTCCGGAGAAACTCACGCAATCATGGGTCCAAACGGCTCAGGCAAGTCCACCCTTGCTTACAGCATTGCTGGTCATCCGCGTTACGAAATTGTAGGTGGAACCGTTTTGCTCGATGGTGAAAATGTTCTTGAAATGTCAGTTGATGAACGGGCTAAAGCTGGCCTCTTCCTGGCAATGCAGTACCCAGTAGAGGTCCCAGGTGTTTCAGTTTCTAACTTCCTTCGCACAGCGGTCACAGCAATTCGCGGTGAGGCTCCGAAATTGCGCGATTGGATGAAAGAAATGAAGGGCGCAATGACCGATTTAGCTATCGATCAGGGTTTTGCGTCACGAAATGTAAATGAAGGCTTCTCAGGTGGTGAACGAAAGCGCCATGAAATCCTGCAGATGGAACTTTTAAGTCCAAAGATGGCTATCTTGGATGAAACCGACTCAGGTCTAGATGTGGATGCGTTGAAGATTGTTTCTGATGGTGTAAACCGAATC
>JBDKLK010000120.1:0-3879 GCA_039795655.1 Actinomycetota bacterium | reverse complement strand
GTGGTCGTGCAGTAACTGGCACTGGCGGAAACCGTCCGTTGAAATCACTTTCTGATTTGCTAAAGGGTAAGCAAGGTCGCTTCCGTCAAAACCTTTTGGGCAAGCGCGTTGACTACTCAGGCCGTTCAGTTATCGTGGTTGGTCCACAGCTGAAACTTCACCAATGTGGTCTTCCAAAACAAATGGCACTTGAATTGTTCAAGCCATTCGTAATGAAGCGACTTGTTGATTTGAACCACGCTCAAAACATCAAGAGTGCAAAGCGCATGGTTGAACGTTCTAACGCATCAAACTCAATCGTTTGGGATGTGCTTGAAGAAGTTATTACTGAACATCCAGTATTGCTAAACCGCGCACCGACTCTTCACCGTTTGGGTATCCAAGCTTTCGAACCTAAGTTGATCGAAGGAAAAGCGATCCAGATTCACCCACTCGTATGTACTGCATTTAACGCAGACTTCGACGGTGACCAGATGGCGGTTCACGTTCCACTTAGTGCTGAAGCACAAGCAGAAGCTCGCATCTTGATGTTGTCTTCAAACAACATTTTGTCTCCTGCTAGCGGTAAGCCAATCACCACTCCAACTCAGGACATGGTTCTTGGTATCTACTACCTGACAGCAGATGCATTCAACGAAATGACTGGCGAAAAGATTCCAGCGAAAGACCGCAAGGATCTTCGTTTGTTCACCAGTGTTTCTGAAGCTTTGATGGCGAAGGATTACTCCGGAGCAGAACGCATCAGCCTTCAAGAAGAAGTTTTGATTCGTCTAGAAGTATTTAACGAAGAAGAAAAAGTTTCAAAGCAAGAAATCGTTCGCACCACACTTGGTCGCGCATTATTCAACGATGCTTTGCCACATAACTTCCGTTACATCAACGTCGAAGTAGATAAGCGCGTTCTAAGCCAAATCATTAACGAACTTGCTGATGATTATCCAAAGGTTGAAGTAGCAGCAACACTAGACAAGTTGAAAGATCTCGGTTTCTACTGGGCAACTCGTTCAAAGGTTTCTGTGAGCATCGATGACGTGAAGCTTCCAGCATCACGTGACGAATTGATCAAGGCAGCGGAAGCTGAAGAACTTGCAATCGAAACGATCTACCAAACTCGCGGAAATATGACTGATTTCGAACGTCGTGAACAACTAGTTTCAATCTGGACTAGAACAACTGACGAAATCGCTTCAAAGATGGAAGAAAACTTCAAGAAGAACAACCCAATCTGGCAGATGGCTGTATCTGGCGCTCGAGGCAACATGCTTCAGGTTCGCCAGTTGGCCGGTATGCGCGGTTTGGTTACCAACACTAAGGGTGAAATTATTCCTCGCCCGATCAAGTCAAACTTCCGTCAAGGTTTGACCATGTTGGAATACTTCATTTCTTCATACGGTGCACGTAAGGGTCTTGCTGACACCGCGCTTCGTACTGCTGACGCTGGTTACCTAACTCGTCGTTTGGTTGACGTTTCACAAGACGTTATCATTCGCGAACAAGATTGCGAAACCGATCTTGGTGTAACAAAGGTAATCGGAATCAACAAAGATGGCGTTGTTTCAAAGCATCCTTATGCAGAAACCGCAGTTGTTTCACGTACTTTGGCTGAAGAAGTTAAAGATGCAAACGGAAACGTAATTGCTAATGCAAATGATTACGTAACTGTTCACACCCTTGATTCATTCATCGCAGCTGGTGTTGTTGAAGTGAAAGTACGTTCAGTACTTACATGCCGCAGCAAAAAGAGCGTTTGTGCAATGTGCTACGGAAAGAGCCTTGCTACTAACCGCCCAGTTGAAATTGGTGAAGCAGTCGGCATCATCGCTGCACAATCAATTGGTGAACCAGGAACTCAGCTAACAATGCGTACTTTCCACACAGGTGGTGTGGTCGGTAAGGGCGGTACTCGTGACATCACTCACGGTTTGCCTCGCGTTGTTGAACTTTTCGAAGCTCGCGATCCAAAGGGTAAAGCAATCCTTAGCGATTTCGATGGTGTTGTGAACATTGAATACGGTGACAAGGTCAACGTTCTTTCAATTATTCCTGATTACGAAACTGACAAGAAGCCTGCAAAACACAAGATTCTAAAGCGCGATTTCGATCGTTTGATTCTTGTTGAAAAGGGTGAACACGTTTCAACTGGTCAACAATTGACTGAAGGTGTTCGAGATGCGAAAGACGTACTTGCTTACTTCAACGCACGCGATACTCAAAACTTCTTGATCGAACAGGTTCAAGATGTTTACCGCGGTCAGGGCCAGAGCATTCACGACAAGCACATCGAAGTTATCGTGCGTCAAATGTTGCGCCGTGTTGTTATTACCGATCAAGGTGATAGCGAACTTCTTGAAGGTACTTACATTGATTCACTAGAACTTCGTGAAATCAATGAAGCACTTCGCGCTAACGGACAATCTCCGGCAGCAGGTCGTAACGAACTTATGGGTATCACCAAGGCATCACTTGCAACCAACTCTTGGTTGTCAGCTGCTTCCTTCCAAGAAACCACAAAGGTTCTTACAACTGCAGCATTGCAAGCTCGTTCAGACGAACTTCTTGGTCTGAAAGAAAACGTTATCTTGGGTAACTTGATCCCAGCTGGTACAGGCCTTGCCCAGTACCGCAATGTTGTGGTCGAACCAACCGAAGAAGCGAAGGCAGCAATGTACGCAAGCCGCAGCTCTTACGCAGATGATTACGGCGACGCAGGCTTCGGTTCAGGTACAGGTGAAGCAGTTCGCCTTGATGACTTGAGCCTCAACCAACGCGATTACTACTAAAAACCAAAATCAGAGAGCCCCTGGGAAACCGGGGGCTTTTTGGTTTTCTGGAAGTGGTCGGTCACCTGTAGTTAAAAGACACACTCACTGATTACTCTTGAACCCTCACATTTCTTGAGCAACGAGGGAGTTATGGCCGAATCAAACAACGCCGCATTTATCTGGTCGATTGCGAATTTACTTCGCGGAACCTATAAACAAGCCGACTATGGAAAAGTGATTCTGCCATTCACAATTTTGCGCCGCCTTGACTGTGCACTCGAAGCGACCAAACAAGAAGTGCTTAAAATCAAGAAGTCTGCAAAAACAGATGGAGTCGCTCTAGATTACAAGTTAACAAGTGCTTCGGGATATTCGTTCTACAACACCTCACCTTATGACCTAAAAACAGCTACCGCAGACACAACCAATTTGCGTGCGAATCTTCAGGCTTATATCGATGGCTTCTCGCCGAATGTGCGAGACATTTTTGAGCGCTATGAGATTTCAAACCAACTCACCAAGCTCGATGAAAACGATTTGCTTCTTCTCGTCACACAAAGATTTACTCAGATCGATCTTCATCCTGATGAAGTCTCTAATGTTGAAATGGGATTGATCTTCGAAGAGCTTATTCGTAAATTTGCTGAAGCTTCCAATGAAACGGCAGGTGAGCACTTCACCCCTCGAGATGTTGTACGCCTAATTGTTAACCTCTTATTTGCTAATGATGATGAGATTCTAAGCAAACCAGGTGTAGTGCGAAGTGTCTATGACCCGACAGCTGGAACAGGCGGCATGCTCTCAGTTTCTGATGACTATATCCGTCACTTAAATCCATCAGCCCGATTGACTCTTTTTGGCCAAGAGCTGAACGGTGAGTCATACGCAATCGCAAAAGCTGACATGGTCATCAAAGGTCAAGATATTGGCAACATGGTTTGGGGTGACACACTTACAAACGATGGTCACTCAGATAAAACTTTCGACTACTGCCTTGCAAATCCACCATTTGGTGTCGAGTGGAAAAAACAACAGGATTTCGTAGAAAAAGAACATAAGCAGCAAGGTTTTAACGGTCGCTTTGGTCCGGGCACTCCGAGAGTCTCGGACGGATCGC
>JBDKLK010000119.1:0-3912 GCA_039795655.1 Actinomycetota bacterium | reverse complement strand
CTTGCACCATTAGGTGTACCCATTCCATGCAAGAGCATGTTCATTGCGGCCAGACGCGCAGTGCTATCTACTAGTTCAATTCCGCTGACGAAGTTATCGCGCAGGTGCTCGCGATCAGATTTAGATAGATTCTCTTGAGATGCTGCGTACTCATAGGCCGAAAGAAGAAATCCTCCGGTTCCACATGCAGGATCGTGAACCGTATCTTGAGCAGTCGGCTGGATGACATCTACCATCGCTGCGATAAGTGCACGTGGAGTGAAGTACTGACCAGCTCCAGATTTAATATCCTCCGCGCCCTTAGCAAGCAGACCTTCATATGCATCACCCTTGATATCTACGCCCGTTGCAGACCAATTTTCTTTGTCAATCAGATCAACAATTAGTCTCTTCAATTTTGCAGGATCTTGAATTTTATTTTGCGCCTTACGGAAAATAACGCCCAATGTGCCAGTTTGCTTCGCCAGTGTTTCTAATATCCCCTTGTAAGTATGCTCTAGTTGCTCACCATCAGCATCAAGTAATAACTGCCAAGAACATTCTTTGGGAACTATCTTTTCGGGATTTAGGGCACGTGTTTCACGTTCGTGTGCCATCTTAAGAAAGAGCAAGTAAGTCAATTGCTCGGTGTAATCAAGAGTACCTACTCCATCGTCTCGTAGGACATTACAAAATGCCCAGAGTTTGTTAACCAGTACCGATGAATCAGACACTTGCTACCTCTTTTGTTAGTTGACCAGTAAATGCAGCTTGCATTAAAGATCGCCGTAGTCCAGCAGATTGCCTTTCTATGGCATCAGCCAAGGCAACTGATGCATCTAGTCGCGATAAATGGTCCTCAAGGATTTCGACTATTTTGTGTTGTTCGGGGAGGGGTGGGAGGAGAACTTCAAATTTAGATATCTGATTCCATGAAACTCTTGGCCTATCACCTGTATCTAACGTAGCGGTAAATTGAACAAAATCTTGACTCAATAACCGCAGTTGTAAGAATCGCCCCAATACATATTCGTTTGGAGGAAGTATGATGAATTCGCCAGAAGCAAACGCTTCTCCCTTTGCGATAACAACTTTATTCAAATATGGTCGAAGTCTTCCGTAAAGAACGTCCCCAGGAAACACCTTTGGTGCCAAGCTTCGATAATCTTTAGAATTTCCAAATGAATCTATAACACCAACATCTCTCCGGACATTTTCCATACCTATATACGGGAAGTATGGAAAATTCGATGGAATATCTTTTTGCTTTCGTGGCTCCAGGAATTGTCCAAGGGGTGCAATTCTCCAACCGCTTGGTAAGTCGGTCATGAGGCGAGTTCCATCGCTTCCAAGATTTCCAGTGAAAGCAGCTTGTAGTAGTGATCGACGGAATTGGGCCGCTTTTACCTTTGCTTGCTTTACATTAGCAAGCGCGGAGTCCAAGCGCGATAAATGGTCTTCTAAGATTTCAACTATTCGGTTTTGTTCGGAGATGGGCGGGATTGGGATTTGAGTTTCTGAAATGTCACTTGACTTTAAATTATTTATATTTGTTCCTTTTGCTGTTGTAGACCAATGTTGTCGAACCTCAGGGCTTTGAACCCAAAAAGCTAGGAATTTGGGATTAATACTTTTGGGTCGAATTACAGAACAGAACGCGCCGAAAGTTTCACCATTTGTTTCTATTACCTGTGCGCTTTTCCCAACTACTGACAATGAACCACTTGAGGCAGCTAAAAATATGTCGTCAAGTTTTAAGAGTTGCTGATCCTTTACAACTCGCTTAGGCACATAAACCAAATCTTGAAAATTAATTGAATCAACTTCCAAATTAGTTGCTCTTAGAAGTGGTACTGCGTCTTTGTGAGATGCTGAAAGCGTGTCAGCTTTTGAGTAAGTAACTCCCCTTATGATTTCTGCAACGTCACCAATTTTGGAAAGTTTCCAGCCCTTTGGAATGTCGGTCATGAAGCGAGTTCCATATTCATGCTGGCAATTACGTCGCTTACAGAGTTACCAAGTTCGGCAAGAACTCCGTCTGTTCCACCGCGTTCTGTAAAAGGTGACATCTCAAAATCTTTTGTATCAAATTGTGCGCTGTTCGCGATGGCATCTTTAATGCGATCGAGCCACCAACGTTGGTTGTCGGTAAATTTCACGCCAAGGTTTTCTTGTTGAAGAAGCCAAGCTGCATATCTTTCTTCAACAAGTTGGGCATATGGGACTAGTTCGTTCATTTGGCCAAGAGTAAACCTGACCAGCGACACTAAATCGGTAGTCGTGTGAACCGATGATTTACGTACTTTAGTTGGTTCGAGCGCCAAATATGCATTCCAGAGCACGTCGATAGTCCAAGTCGGGTGTGGCCGCTTTATGCGTTCGGCTAATTCTTTAATTTCATTGAAGGTTATGGCTACGTTTTTTGGCTTGGAGTACAGCATCTGAATTGCTGTTATTTCATCTCGATTATCTTGAATGTACTGAACCCAAGATTCAACGATGCTCTTTGCCTTAGAGGTGTCTACGACTCCTCTCGCGTCGAGCAATTCATCTTTATTGCCTTCATCGAAAATGAGATCGTGAGAAAGTCGAATCTCAAGAATGCGTTGGCGTAATTGCGGGTTCGATGCAATTGGGGTAACTATTTGCTCAATGAAGTCTGACATTGCTTTCTTGGCATCCGCTTTTCCGTCATGACCGAGCGGTGCATTTTCAATAACTGAAGCTAAAGTGTCAGGATCTGCAATCTTCACTAATTCCTGGGTAATTTCTTGAAGTGGTCTACCTGCAATCGCTGCTAATTCTGCGTTTTCGTCTGGAGTCAGTTCTCTACTCAAACGTGCAAGGCGTGATGCAAGTGATGCTGTCTCATCTGCTGTGATGGTGAATGTGGCAGCTTTTTCAAGCAGGGTTTTCAGTGGAACCGTCTTAGAGCGTTCTAGAGGCGCGGCATCTACAAATTTATGTTCAGTAACGCCGACTGCATCAACAATTACAAAGCGCTCCTTATGAGTTGCATCTGGTGTTAACGCTGTGAATGAAGCGTCGTCCATGCTTCTGGCTCCGCGACCTTTCATTTGCTCAAAGTATGTGCCAGAGCGGACATCTCTCATAAAGAAAACACATTCAATTGCTTTCACGTCTGTACCGGTGGCGATCATGTCAACGGTGACAGCGATTCGAAGTGTTGGCGAATTTCTGAAATCCTGTAGCAGCTTTTTTGGATCTTTAGAGTTATAAGTGATTTTTGCCGCAAAATCATTGCCCTTGCCGAAGACCTGCATAACTTGTGTGACGATTTCTTCGGCGTGATTGTCATCCTTCGCAAAAATTAAGGTTTTAGGAACCACTTTGCGCCCGGGAAATATCTCAGTAAACAAGCGATCTCTGTAAGTTTCTAGAACAGTACGAATTTGACTCTTGCTGACCACGCTTCGATCAAGATCATTTGCCGCGTAAGGTACATCATCATCAAGTTCTAAGAGTCTTTGCTCTCGCGTGCGCTTATCCATGACAGGAACCACGTCGCCAGCATCAAGCAATCCACCTTGTTCGGTTATTTTGGTTCGAATTCGGTAAACCTCAAAATCAACATTAACCTTATCCGCGACAGATTGTGGAAATGTGTACTCCGAAACCAAATTCTGTTGAAAAAAGCCAAGAGTTTGCTTAGTTGGTGTGGCTGTTAATCCAACAATGTGCGCATCGAAATATTCGATTACGCCTCTCCATAGGCCATAAATGGATCTATGGCATTCATCAACAATGACTAAGTCGAAAGCTTCGGGCGGCAAATCAGCACTGTATTGAACTTCAACTGGTGAATCTGGCGTGAAGCCATCAATACTTGGATCATCTTCATCAGTGACCGTCTTGCCTTTTAATACAGAGAAAACTCTTTGAATAGTAGAAATAACTACGGCGGACGAGCCG
>JBDKLK010000118.1:0-3944 GCA_039795655.1 Actinomycetota bacterium | reverse complement strand
GTGTGCCCATTTGTGAATCATTTGGTAAGAAGTTCTTTGACCATCAATAGTTAATTGCATTGAAGTCAATGGATCTTTTTCGTGCGAATCACAACCGTGCTGACTAATAATTATTTGCGGATTGAATACCTGCAAAACTTCTGGCAGTACTGCATCAAAAGCGCGCAACCATTCAGCATCTGTTGTAAAAGGTGGAACTGAAAGATTGATAGCAGTGCCAAGTGCATTTGTGCCACCTATTTCGTGACCAAAACCGGTTCCTGGGAACAAAGTTTTTCCGTTTTGATGAATTGAAAAAGTTAGAACTCTCGGGTCGTCCCAGAAAATCGATTGGGTGCCATCGCCGTGATGTGCATCAACATCGATGTATGCAATTCGTTCGAATCCATCTGCCAACAACTGCTCGATTGCAACCGCTACATCGTTGTAAACGCAGAAGCCTGATCCACGGTTTGCCATAGCGTGATGTAAGCCGCCAGCGATATTCACAGCATGAATTGCCTTGCCACTGGCAACGCCTTCGGCTGCTCGCAAAGTCGCTCCACAAACCGCTGCTGTGGCTTCATGCATCCCCGCGAAAACAGGGGTGTCACCTGTCCCAAGCCCGTGTTCTAGGCAAGGAATAGCCCGCTGAACACATTCCACATAGTCAGCCGTGTGCACTCGGCGGATTTGTTCGAGTGTGGCAGGAGCACCCGCATCCACCACTTCAACATCTGCAGAATCGAGCAACCCTAGGTTTCGCAGATTTTCGTAGGTGCGCAACACCCGAATTGGTCCAAGCGGATGAGCGTCACCAAAATCGTATGCCTTTAGTTTTTCATCAACTACAACGCGAAACATTTTTATTCGCCACTGAATTCTTTTGACATTTCAATCGAGCGATCATGGCTAGCTTTCATTGCTTCGAAGAAAACACGTTGCAATTCCGCCGCTTCAAATCTTGCAATTGCTTGGGCAGTTGTTCCGTTCGGTGAAGTAACTTTCTTGCGAAGTGTTTCTGCAGAATCATCAGATTCGCGTAACAGTTTTGCGGCACCAAAAATAGTTTGTATCGTCAAGTCTTTCGCATCCTCAGCGGTAAGGCCAAGTTTTTCACCAGCTGCAATCATCGCTTCTGCAACATAAAAAATGTATGCAGGTCCACTTCCACTAACTCCAGTTGCGGCACTTTGTAGCGATTCATCAACTACCAAAGTTTTTCCGATGCAAGCCATCGCAGCTTCTGCTTTTGATAACGCTTCATGAGTAGCACCAGCACCAGCAGACAAGACGCTCATTCCCTCACCAACTAGTGATGGAGTGTTAGGCATAACTCGAACTACTGAAACCCCTTGCGGCAATCTGGCTTCAATTGATTTCGTGGTGATTCCAGCCGCTACAGAAATCACTAAAGTGCCTGGATTTATATGAGGTGCAATCTCATCCACCATTTTTGCCATGTCCTGTGGCTTTGCGGTGAGAATCAATGTATCGGCTTTCGCGCCTTCGGCGATTGGTAGATTCTTTACGCCATAGACATCTTGCAGCTCTAGCGCTCTTTCTGGCTTGCGAACAACCACAACTACTTCGTCATTGAATGAATCGGAACCAAGCAATCCTTCAAGAATTGCTAGCCCCATAGACCCAACACCAAGAATTGCTGTGGTGGCCATTTCGCTCCGATCTGTTTGTGGCAAAAGCCTAGACCTTCGATTGGTTAAATGCAGGGCTCCGCTTCGCTTACCCTTACTCAGTGACCGAACTGAAACTGACATTCGCACGCGCCTGGGTGGAATTCGATGACCCAGAAGACGCCGAAAATATTTACCGTTGCGATTTAACTTGGCTAACTTCAAATTGGAATTGCATTTACGGTCGCGGATGCCAAGGCATCGTTGAAGGCAAAGCTGAAAACGGCTGCTGTTCATTAGGCGCACACTTCGCCGACAAAGAAGATTTCCAACGCACCAAAAAATACGTTGAAAAATTAACTCCAGAACTTTGGGAAAATTACGAAAAAGGTCGCAGCAAATGGACCGAACGCGATGAGGATGACAATTCGAAAAAGACTCGCGTATACAAAGGTGGTTGCATCTTTCTGAATTCACCAGATTTTGCTGGCGGTGGCGGATGTGCACTTCATCAACTCGCTTTGAAGTCAGATGTCTCAATCACAAAAACAAAGCCAGACGTTTGCTGGCAACTTCCAATGCGTCGCGATTTCGAATGGCGCAAACTTGATGACGGAACAAAGCGTTGGGTAATCACGATCGAGGAATATGCGCGTTCAGGTTGGGGTCCAGGTGGACACGATCTTCATTGGTACTGCACCTCAAATACCGAAGCACACAATGCACCACAGCCGGTTTACATCACCGAAAAAGACACACTTATCGAAATGATGAGCAAAAAGGCATACAAGATTTTGGTAACTCACTGCGAAGCTCGTATGGCAGCAATTAGTGCAGCTCGCCGAATCGCTGCCAAGAACGGTGATCCAAAAGAGGTTCGAGCAATCCTTAACGGACTAGCCGCTCACCCTGCTGATCAGCGTTAATTCAGCACCTTCTGTTTCTTGTACTGAACCCAAAAAGCGTAAGCACCGATTGCAAGTGGAATCGCATTCCATCTTTCATTTGCACTTGTAGAAAATGCGTTCATGCAAAAGCCCAAGACATCGAGCACCGCAAAAAGAAGCAAAATCCAATTTCGTTTTAGTTTATTTCCGTTCGCCGATTTTAAGTAAATATAAAGTTGAAAAATCAGAAGCAAAGTTTGGAAGAAATAGACCACACGGATTGCGGTTGGGAACTCAACAAAATTACCACCGGCAGCCAGGGTTAGAACAAACTGCAAACCCAGAACCACCGAAACATTTAGAAAAATGCCCCAGCCAATCGAAATAGTCATCAAGACATCTAGAAATTTCGGACGTGACATCACTCCCCCTACGAATTAAGTAGCACTAAGCCAAGAATTAGCAGAACTGATGAAACAGCTCCGAGAAAAAGCGCGTTTCGTACCAACTTCTTGGGTGATGTAGAGAATTTTCCAACTTTCATCGGCCAACCGTTTCTTAAATCTGCGCGATTCACAAGTTTTGCTTTATCAACTTCGCTGATTTCAGGAAGGTCATTTGGGTACTTAAGTTGTGCCGCATTTATGTAGTCTTCAATTACTTGTTTATCAACTACCCGCAAAACATTCACACAGATTGAGCATTCCGCGCTATGAGTTACAAGATGCATCACTTGGGCGCGAGTTAGTTTTGTGCCTAGAGTTTTGTGCGCCGCTTCAATCACCGGGCATTTGGAGTTGTTGTTCATCAATGTTAATGCGATGGCAGTACGCGCCAGATTTTTCCGGGCAGACCTAATAGAGCTGACCACATCTCGAATATTTTCATCGACCACTTCGCTTGTTTCTTTGTCACTTAGTTTTTGCCGAAGGCTCAAACTCAAGACTGCGCGTTCCATCAAAGTTAATCCTTGGACTGGATCAGAATCTATTGAAATTGTTGGGATGTCGAATGCGAAAACATTTCGGGCGCGAAGTTGTCTAAAACTTTCGGAACGGGCAATCGCTAAAACTTGAAGATCCGATAGCCCTTGGGAGATAGCTAAAGACTCACTTGTGGTTTTGTTACTAACTTCCACATCGAGAACCACGCTGGTGATGAAGTCATATACGACGTCATTCGATGGCATAAGTTCTCCTTCTTCGATGTTGTCCCCATTAATGTCCCAGACGAAAGGTAGCGTTCGGACTATGGCTACTAGCAAATCAAAGACTAAATCAAGCGGCTTTCGTTGTGGCGAATGCGGATGGCAAACCACTAAATGGGTAGGCCGCTGTGGTGAATGTCAGGCTTGGGGAACCATCGACGAGATTGGCGTCACTCACGCCCGCACGGTGGCTTCTGGGCAGGTCTCAGCCCCAGCTACACGTATCGCTGAGGTCAA
>JBDKLK010000117.1:0-3960 GCA_039795655.1 Actinomycetota bacterium | reverse complement strand
CAGCCGGCGGCAATCGCAGAAATTGTGGAGCGGATTCAACGTGGAGACCGTGATGTTGTACTTCTAGGTGCGACTGGTACTGGCAAGTCCGCAACAACGGCTTGGCTAATCGAAAAACTGCAACGACCAACTCTGGTTATGGCTCCAAACAAAACTCTCGCTGCGCAGTTAGCGCAAGAGTTTCGTGACTTATTGCCAAACAATGCGGTTGAGTATTTCGTTTCTTACTACGACTACTACCAGCCTGAGGCTTACATTCCGCAGACAGATACTTTCATTGAGAAAGATAAGTCTGTTAACGCAGAAGTGGAGCGCTTACGTCACGCAGCCACTCACGCTTTATTGACCCGCCGTGATGTTGTGGTTGTGGCTACCGTTTCTTGTATCTACGGTCTTGGAACTCCTCAGGAATACGTAGATCGAATGGTGCGCCTTGAAATCGGTCAAGATATTGAACGCAATCTTTTATTACGTAAGTTTGTTGAAGTTCAATATCAACGTAATGACATAGCTTTCGAGCGAGGAACATTCCGCGTTCGCGGGGATACGGTAGAGATTTTCCCAGTATATGAAGAGTTTCCATTACGAATTGAATTTTTCGGAGACGAAATCGAAAAATTAATGATTCTCGATCCTATAACTGGTGAGATTCTCAGAGAGCAACCTATTGCATATGTTTTCCCGGCAACTCACTATGTAGCAGGCCCTGAAATTCTCCAGAGGGCAGTTAGCGCCATTGAGGACGAGCTTCGCGACAGACTTCAGGATTTCGAAAAGCAGAACAAACTAGTTGAGGCGCAGCGAATCAAGATGCGCACTCAGCATGACATGGAAATGTTTCAACAAATTGGAACCTGCTCTGGTGTTGAAAATTATTCTCGACATCTCGATGGTCGCGAAACTGGTTCGCCACCAAACTGTTTGCTGGATTACTTTCCAGAAGATTTCTTGGTTGTAATTGATGAGAGCCACGTGACAGTTCCTCAAATTGGAGCTATGCACGAAGGAGATGCCAGTCGTAAACGCACACTTGTTGAACATGGTTTCCGTCTACCAAGTGCACTGGATAACCGGCCACTTCGCTTCGATGAATTTCGGGAACGAACCGGTCAAACAATCTATTTGAGTGCAACTCCTGGAAAATATGAATTGGAAAAAGTTGCTGGCGATGTAGTTGAACAGGTGATCAGACCTACGGGTCTAATCGATCCAGAAATCATCATCAAACCTACGAAAGGTCAGATTGACGATCTGCTGCACGAAATCAATCTTCGGGTGGAAAAGAATGAGCGAGTTCTGGTTACCACTTTGACAAAGAAAATGTCCGAGGACCTAACAGACTATTTCTTAGAAAAGGGTGTACGTGTCCGCTATTTACATTCAGAAGTTGACACTCTTCGACGAATCGAACTCTTGCGTGAACTTCGAGTAGGTGAGTACGACGTATTAGTTGGTATTAATCTTCTACGCGAGGGTCTCGATCTACCAGAAGTTTCACTTGTCGCGATTCTTGATGCCGACAAGGCTGGCTTCTTACGTTCTGGAACAAGCTTGATTCAAACAATTGGCCGTGCCGCAAGAAATGTTTCTGGCCAGGTTCATATGTATGCCGATTCGATAACACCGGCGATGGAACTCGCAATCACTGAAACCAATCGTCGCCGAGCAAAGCAAATTGAATACAACAAAGTGCATGGAATAGATCCACAACCTTTGCGCAAGAAAATTGCAGATATCACGGACTCAATATCGCGAGATAGCGCCGAAACCCAAGCAGTGATTGCCCAAAGTGAAGCTTTACGCGCTTCATTGCCACCTAAAGCTTCACGGGCAATGTCTGATTTAGTCACATTGATTGAGGAACTCTCTGCCTCCATGCAGCAAGCGGCGGCCGAATTGCAGTTTGAAGTGGCAGCCCGCTATCGAGACGAAATTACCGATTTACGCCGGGAATTACGCGCTATGAAGGACGCGGGGGCGTGACCAAGCCCAGCAAAGGTTTGCGTGGCAGGATGCCCTTGTGAATTCAGTTGCGCTAGATGTCCCTTTGATTTTGAGTGCTGGAACCGCCATTGGATTCTTAATAGTTCTAGTTGCAGATTTCTGGATCGTTGATCGCAGGCCTCACGGTTTCAGCTCAAGAGACGCCACTCGCTGGGTACTTTTTTATGTTGGTCTAGCCGTGATTTTTTCACTCATTCTTTTCGCTACATTTGAAAATGGAGCGGAAGTTTCTGGACAGTTTTTAGCCGCATATTTAACTGAATACAGCTTGAGCGTAGATAACCTTTTTGTATTTTTAATCATCATGACTTCGTTTTCGGTTCCAGCCGAATTGCAACATCGTGTTCTACTAGTCGGAGTTATTCTGGCACTGATTTTTAGAGCGATATTGATCATGGTTGGCGTTGGCGTAATTAATGCTTTCCAACCAACTTTCTTAATCTTCGGAGTCTTCCTTCTGTGGACCGCGTATAAAGTGGCTGCAGATAAACAAGTAGAAGATGAAGAGCCAAAGCAAAATTTGCTGGTTCGGCTAGTTAGCCGCTTTGCGCAGACAACTCCCGAATACCACGGCCACAAACTATCTATCAAACAAAACTCAAAGCGATTCATCACACCGCTAGCGTTGGTAATGATTTCGATCGGTGGCACAGACATTATGTTTGCGCTCGATAGCATCCCGGCAGTTCTTGGGCTGACCACCGAACCTTTTATCGTAATTACCGCCAATGCATTTGCACTTATGGGTTTACGGCAACTTTTCTTCCTGTTGCAAGGTTTGATCGAAAAACTTGTTCACTTGGCTAAGGGGATTGCAATCATCCTTGCTTTCATCGGAATCAAGCTTGGAATGATTGGTTTAGAGAAGACTTTTGATCTGCCGATGCCGCACATAAACACGTATTTATCTTTATCTGTAATCATTGTGGTCTTGTCAGTAACAACTATCACTTCATTGATAGCGGCTAAGAAAGCAGGCGGCCGTTAATGACTATAGATGAGAAACTCATTGTTCGCGGTGCACGAGAACATAATTTAAAGAATATATCTATCGAAATTCCGCGCAACTCTTTAGTGGTTTTCACCGGTCTTTCGGGAAGCGGCAAATCTAGTCTTGCATTCGACACAATCTTTGCCGAGGGGCAACGCAGATACGTTGAGTCACTGTCTGCGTACGCACGACAATTCTTAGGTCAAATGGATAAACCGGATGTGGATTTCATTGAAGGCTTGTCTCCAGCGGTATCGATTGATCAGAAATCGACATCACGAAATCCGCGTTCAACCGTCGGCACAATCACCGAGGTTTATGATTATTTGCGTCTACTTTTTGCGCGCATAGGTCAGCCACATTGTCCCGAATGTGGTAGAGAAATCTCGAAACAATCTCCTCAACAGATCGTTGATCAAATTCTTTCTATAACAACTGGTGAGAAGTTCCAAGTTTTGGCACCAATTGTTCGTGAACGAAAAGGTGAATTCGTTGACATGCTTCGCGTGCTTCAAGCGCAAGGTTTCTCTCGTGTTCGAGTCGATGGAACTGTATACGCAATTGGCGAAGTACCTGCACTTAAGAAACAAGAAAAGCATTCAATTGAAGTAGTCGTTGACCGACTGCAAGTGAAGGACAGCGCACGTAGTCGTATTAATGACAGTGTGGAGACCGCACTCGGCTTATCTAATGGCACAGTTGTAGTTGAGTTTGTTGATCGACCAGCTAAAGCTGCCGATCGAGAGATTTTGTTTAGTGAACATCTAGCTTGCCTTGATGATGGTTTATCTTTTGAAGTGCTTGAACCGCGCAGTTTCTCTTTCAACTCACCATTCGGTGCATGTACTGAGTGTGCAGGGCTTGGTTCTCAGATGGAAGTCGATGAGAGTCTCGTTATTCCTGATCCTGAACTTTCAATATCTGAAGGCGCTATTGCTCCTTGGTCTTTAGGGCATCTTTCGGAG
>JBDKLK010000116.1:0-4000 GCA_039795655.1 Actinomycetota bacterium | reverse complement strand
CGAAACGTTCCCAATATGTTGCAGCGGTTTGAACTGCAGTTAATTCAATTTTGTTATGTCCAAGACTTCGAGCGATTTCGATTGTTTCTTGCATAAAAGTCTTTGCAAGTCCCTGACCTTCAAAATCTGGGTGAATTGCAATGTCATGCACGTAGTAGGCAGATTTATCTGGAGTGACTTCGCGAATGTCGCTATGAAGTGGAACCGCTAAACCGCTCTGCCATTCGAATCCGATGCAGTAACCAGCCATTCGGTCTCTAGTGAAACCACCAAGGCAAGTGTTGGGTGAAACCATCAATTTGGTGTGAAAGATTTCTTTTGTTTCAATGTAAATATCGCCATAAGCAGCTCGTTGCACAACCAAGAGGTTGTCTAGATCAGACTCAACCAACGGGCGAATTTCGAAACTCATATTCCTCTTAACTACTTTTCTAGATAGTTAAGTAAACCACACCATCAGTAACAGTTACTGTGTATTTGGTTAGACCGCGTCTGGTTGGACCTGCAAGGGCGGCACCGTTTTTCGTAGAGAAAACTGCATCGTGTTCGTCACAAATAAGTTTTTTGCCGGCTTTGCGAAGTGGGTATTGCTCGTGTGTGCAAGTTGCTTCATACGCAAAGAAACCGGTCTTGGTTGATAGCAAACTCACAGACTTCTTGCCCCACCAGGCTCGTTTAGGGATCTTGACCAAAATAACAGTGCCAGCTGGGAAATCAGCGGCATTACCAACTTTGAATTGCTTCGCAGCATTGGCAATCGTTGGGGAGACCATCGTTGCGATAACTGCGACCGTTCCGCCAAGCATGCAACGACGTGAGATTGAAGTCTGTGAGTTACTTTTCATTTGGTGAGCATAAGTTGTATTTATCTCTGAAAGGCTGAACTTCGCTAGTTCTAGGTTAAAAATGCACGCATCTCTGAAGTTGGGTGCAAAGTCACGCTCTGGGTCATTCCCACATCCGACCAGTCATTCAGAGGTTTCACCTCGAAATCCCTCAGGATTCGAGCCATCAGCAGCGGCCCTTCAACCAGTGCCATATCTCGTCCAATGCACATTCTGGCTCCCAGACCAAAAGGCAAATATTCACTTCGGGCTAATTGCGATTGTGCATCGACAAATCTGTTTGGATCAAATTCGTTTGGAGAAACCCAACTTCCTTGGCGTTGGAGCATGAACGGACTCATGATGATCAATGAGTTTTCTGGAATCGAAACTCCATCAAGAACATCCGCATCAATCGCGTTTCGAGTGATTAGCCAAGCTGGGGGATACAGGCGCATTGTCTCGGCAAACACGGCTTGCAAATAAGGAACCTGACTTAAATCGTTCAGATGTTCAGCGTTGCGTGCATCTGCGATGCAATCTTGCAAAACTTTTGGGTTTTGATCTAACAACTGCCACATCCATGCCATCGCGCTCGCTACCGTTTCGTGACCAGCAACAATAAAAGTGACAATTTCATCTCGAACAGCTTTAATGTCAAACTTGATTGGATCAGATTCGTGCGCTTCGCGTAAAAGTGAAATGAAAGCATCAGGATGTGTGGCTGGTGCTTTCAATAATTTTTCAACCGCTTTGTCGAGCTGCTTAATTGCTCGATTAAGTTTGATGTGATTCGGAGTAGGCACCCATGTTGGAATCGGAAGTGGCATCTGGGCTTTTGCAACCACTACATCAAGTGCAGAAATTGTTGCACTTGCAATGTCTTCGCTTTCTCCACTGAGCGAAGTTCCGAAGAGTGCGCGACCAACAACCTCAAGGGTTAGATGCTGCATTGCTGACGCAATTTCGATTTCTGGATTTGCGATCCACTTTTCTTTTAGAACTTCGTAAGAATTTTCTATTGCTTCAATTACAAGAGTTTGCATAGCCCTATGAAAAGCAGGCTGTAGAACTCGTCTGTGTGATCGCCAAATCTCCCCATCGGCAGTCAGTAAGCCTTCACCTGTCACTATAGATAGAGATTTGTATTGCAAAGTTTGTTTTGCAAAGTTTTTTGCGTTCGCCCGCAAAACGTAATCGACTGTTGCAGGATTGCTGATTGAAAAAGCTGGAATCGGAACCGGGTATTGAACAATTTCGCCGTATTGCTTGTGCATCCGCATCAAAAAGCCAGTTGTGTCTTTGCGAATATTTCCCAATTGCTTCAACAAGGTCAGCGCATCTGGACCTGGAGCAACTTGTTTTATAGCCACAAGCCGAGCCTAAACCTGTATATAAGTGTTATTTTTGCCAGCGAACTTTCGGTAAGTTTCTCCCATGTCTAAAGTGCTTGCATCCCTTCCTGTCGGAGAAAAAGTCGGTATTGCCTTTTCAGGTGGCCTTGATACATCTGTAGCTGTGGCTTGGATGCGAGAAAACGGTGCAATTCCATTCACCTACACCGCAGACCTTGGTCAATATGACGAGCCAGACATTGATTCAGTCCCTGGTCGCGCTGGCCAATACGGCGCTGAAGGCGCACGTCTCGTTGATTGCAAAGCTGCCTTAGTCGTAGAAGGTTTTGCAGCCATCGCCTGTGGCGCATTCCACATCCGTAGTGGTGGCAAGCAATACTTCAACACCACACCACTAGGCCGCGCAGTTACTGGCACATTGCTTGTTCGCGCAATGCTTAAAGATGGCGTATCTATTTGGGGAGATGGCTCAACCTACAAAGGAAACGACATCGAACGTTTCTACCGTTATGGATTGCTAGCAAACCCAGCTCTTCGAATTTACAAACCTTGGCTAGACACTGCATTCGTAAACGAGCTTGGTGGTCGCAAAGAAATGTCTGAGTGGATGACTGCCCACAAACTTCCTTACCGCGACTCAGTTGAAAAGGCTTACTCGACGGACGCAAACATTCTCGGTGCAACCCACGAAGCGAAGTCACTTGAACTGCTTGATTCATCAATGGAAATTGTGCAACCAATCATGGGAGTTCGTTTCTGGGATCCAGCTGTTGAAATTAAAGCTGAAGATGTTGTGATTCGTTTTGACCAGGGTCGTCCAGTTGCAATTAACGGAAAAGAATTATCTGCTGTTGATTTGATGATGGAAGCCAACAACATTGGTGGCCGTCACGGACTTGGTATGGCTGATCAAATCGAAAACCGCATTATCGAAGCAAAAAGTCGCGGTATTTATGAAGCTCCAGGTATGGCGCTCTTATTTATAGCTTACGAACGTTTGGTTTCAGCGATTCATAACGAGGACACCATCGCCAACTATCACGCAGAAGGTCGCCGTCTTGGCCGCTTGCTTTATGAAGGTCGTTGGTTCGATCCACAGTCTTTGATGCTTCGTGAATCTTTGCAACGTTGGGTTGCATCTGCAATCACAGGCGAAGTTACTTTGCGCCTTCGCCGTGGTGATGACTACACAGTAATTAATACTGTTGGACCACATCTTTCTTACCACCCAGACAAGCTTTCAATGGAACGCACTGAAGATGCAGCGTTTGGTCCTCAAGATCGCATCGGCCAACTAACAATGCGCAATCTAGATATTGCAGATACTCGCGCCAAGCTTGAAATGTATGCAAAGCAAGGACAACTAACTGGTGGTCAAGCCAATCTTGTTGGCGAACTCACTGATGGTGAATAAATCCACTTTTGAGTTAAACCGAATATGCCCAGTAAGCATCATGTATTACATTCCCAACCGGGTTTATTATTCGATACCAGCCATCGAGGCCAACTGTTAAAAGGAATTTTCCACGACCTTGGCTAGAGTCTTTATCAATCGTTTTCCAAGAAGAAGTTCTGGATTTTCTGTATTGGAGCAAGTAGGTACCAGGTCTTCTGATGAAATTGCCGTCTGTACCTAGAGTTTTGTAAGTTATTTTTGCTCCTACTAAGCCGAGAGAAATCATTTTTACTTCGGTTTTCTTGTATGCCGGCCATTTCAAATCTATTGAGATCGAATCTGACTTTGTACTAGATTCAGCTGTAAGTACAAGTTTTTTTGCATCACGATTCTCTGCATTTGGGAAAACTTTAGGCACTTGAAGT
>JBDKLK010000115.1:0-4013 GCA_039795655.1 Actinomycetota bacterium | reverse complement strand
GTTCCATTCTTAACAAGCCATTCGGCAATGTCGGTGGCGAGAGCGAAACCAGTTGGCGCAGATTCCGCCATAACTTCAGTGTTGAAAGTTAATGTCTTGATCATTCCAGTAACTGCGGGAAGCAGAACGGTCAATGTATCAATTGCATCGAATATTGGCTCTTTATCCTCTTGAAGATCACGGTTATAGCCAAATGGCAATGATTTTGCTGTTGCCATAAAACCAGCTAGATCTCCAATTAATCGGCCAGCTTTTCCACGACTCAATTCAGCGATGTCGGGGTTTTTCTTCTGAGGCATGATGGACGAACCTGTCGAGTACGCATCTGAAAGATTTGCCCAACCGAACTCTTTTGAACCCCAAAGAATTACTTCTTCGCCGATTCTTGAAAGGTTGATACCGATTTGAGCAGTGATGAAAAGAAATTCTGAAACGAAATCGCGAGCAGAAACCGCATCGATGCTATTTGGGATAGCACCAAGGAACTCAAGTTCCTTCGCAACACCTTGCGGATCAAGAGGCAAAGATGAACCTGCGAGTGCTCCAGCGCCCATAGGTGAATAGTTGTGACGAGAGCGCCAATCTTTTATCCGATCAATGTCGCGCAATATTGCGTGACAATGTTTTGCGAGTTCGTGCCCAAAAGAAACTGGTTGGGCATGTTGAAGA
Source organism: Actinomycetota bacterium (assembly GCA_039795655.1). Lineage (GTDB taxonomy): Bacteria > Actinomycetota > Actinomycetes > S36-B12 > UBA5976 > JAFMIT01. The sequence continues at coordinate 3,344 of JBDKLK010000115.1, read as the reverse complement.
TGCGTGAATCCAGGAGCAGGTGTTTCGATATGAGAATCGGCTTGATCTAAAAACGCAATTGCCAGATTCTTGAGAAGTTTTTCAATGGCGTAACTCTCAGTTCTGATATAGATACGAAAATCTGTTGCGACTTGATCGTTTCTGCTTCTACCAGCACGAAGTTTTCCACCTAGCTCATCTCCTAGGATTTGCATCAAACCGCGTTCTAATGCCGAATGAACATCTTCATCAGTTTCTAAAGGCAGAAAATTTCCATCTCTGACAGAAGCAGACAGATCCGCAATTCCATTCAGCATACTTTCGAATTCAGATTCACTCAAGAGACTCGCATTGAACAAAACTTTGGCGTGAGCAGCACTCTGCTTCAGATCGTAAGGCGCAAGTCGCCAATCAAATTGGACCGAACGACTGAGAGCAACCATTTCTGCAGAAGCAGGTTCTTTGAATCTTCCACCCCATAGGTTTGAGTTCTTTTCACTCATCTGTTTTCTACCGTCACTTCTTGCTGGTTTTTTCGCTTATTAAAGTTAATAGTAAGTGCTGAACTCTCTGTGCAGCGGCAACATCAGGTGTAACCACCATCACCGTGTCGTCGCCGGCAACTGAACCAACCACATCTGTCCAAACGTGTCTGTCGATAGCTCCGGCGAGATAGTGTGCCGCACCCGCTTTGGTATGCACGACAACTATGTTCATCGCTGCGTCCACACCAGTAACTACTTCACTTGCTACGCGCGCTAAACGATTCTGGGCATCTGAATCAAGCAGAGCCTTTGGTGTTCGAGTTGGATCTCCAGCAGGTGCAACTGCGTAGATAGACTTCTTATTTTGGCCCTCGATTTTCACGGCACCAATCTCATCCAAATCTCGGCTCAACGTTGCTTGAGTAACTTCGAAACCATTCTTGGAGAGCTTTGTACGTAATGCACTCTGAGTGGAAATCTCTTCACGCGTAATTAGGTCAACTATTAGCTGTTGGCGTGCTGTTCTACTGGAAACATTCATGATTGCAGCAATTCTGGCAAGAGATCAACAAAAGTTTGCAACTCTGCTTTTGAGATATTTAGCGGAGGGGCAAGGCGAATTACATTCGGCTTTACAGCATTAACTAGAAAGCCGTTCTTAAGTGCTTTTGTTGCTACATCAGATGCAATGTCAGTAGTAAGTTGAATACCGAACCAAAGGCCAGCACTTTTAATTTCAGAAATATCTGAGAGCTTCAAACTTGAAACTTCATCACTAAACCATTTGGCGATTTCAGTAACGTTACTTAAAAAATCAGGAGTTGAAACGATTTCAACAACCGCATTTGCGGCTGCAGCAGAAACAGGATTTCCACCGAATGTGGAGCCATGATCGCCGGGTGCGAAATGAGTTGCATATTCGCTACGTACAACCATTGCACCAATTGGTAGACCACCTGCGAGCCCTTTGGCTAACGTAACAATGTCAGGCGCAAGATCAAACTGTTCGAAATGGAAAAAAGTTCCGGTTCTACCAACTGCAGATTGAACCTCATCTACAATGAAAAGAGCTTCGTTTTCATTCGCCAATTCTTGGCAGGATTTCAAGAATTCAGGCTTGGCGAAATGCATTCCACCCTCGCCTTGAACTGTTTCAACGAAAATTCCTGCTACATCATCAGAAAATGCAGCTCGAAGTTGCACAACATCGTTGTAATCAACAAATCTGACTTCGTACCCAAATGGAGCAAAGGGATCCCGTTTCGCTGGATTTCCCGTGATAGCTAATGCACCACTAGTTCTTCCATGGAAACCATTCTTCATTGCAATGATTACGTTTTTGTTTGGCGATTTAGAGTTGCCGTATTTGCGAACAAGCTTTAATGCTGCTTCATTAGCGGTTGCGCCATCTTGGCAAAAGAAAACTTTCGAATCGAAGCCGGAAAGCTTGATGAGTTTTTGAGCCAGCTCCAGCGAAGGTTGGTTCATATATAGATTGCTTGTATGGAGAATCTTTTTTGATTGCTCTGCAATCGCATCTGTTACCGCTTCATTTGCATGGCCTAAAACTGATACTGCTATGCCGCCAAGAAGGTCCAAGTATTGATTGCCATTCGCATCGGTTACATAAGAACCTTTGCCTGAAACTAATTGCATTGCCGGAGTTCCATAATTTGGAACCATTGATTCAGCCCAGATTTCCGCCGCTGTTTCATTAGACATTTTTAGCTGCCATAACCATCGTGCGAAACCATTGTGCCGACACCAGAGTCAGTGAAAACTTCTAACAACAAACCGTGTGCCAGCCTTCCATCGATGATGTGGGCTCGTGAAACTCCACCTTTTACCGCCCTTAAGCAAGCATCCATTTTTGGAATCATTCCGCTTGAAAGAGTTGGCAAAAGCGCTTCTAATTCAGTAGAGGAAATTTGGCGTATTACTTCGTCACTCTCTGGCCAATTGCGATAGAGACCTTCAACATCAGTAAGAACAACAAGCTTTTCTGCAGACAATGCCACCGCAAGTGCTCCTGCGGCAGTATCAGCGTTGATGTTGTAAGTCTTACCGTCTTTACCGGTAGCAACAGTGCTGATAACTGGAATCATTCCGCTTTCTAAAAGCGAAAGAATGTGATCTGGTCGAACTTCAATGATGTCGCCGACTAAACCGACATCAACTTGTACGCCATCAACCGTGGCTAATCTTTTTTCAGCAGTAAAGATGTGAGCATCTTCCCCACTAACACCAACTGCGCGCGGACCATGAGCATTAATCAGGCTAACCAATTGAGGCTGAACCTGACCAGTCAAAACCATGCGAACAACATTCATTACTTCTGGTGTAGTAACTCGCAAGCCACCTTTGAACTCGCTAGGCACACCAAGTTTTTCAAGCATCGAAGTTATTTGTGGTCCACCACCATGGACAACAACTGGCTTAAGTCCAGCTAAACGCATAAAGACTATGTCTTGAGCGAATGCCATTTGCAAAGATTCATCGACCATTGCATTTCCACCGTATTTGACGACAACTGTTGCGCCATTAAATCTCTGCAACCAAGGTAATGCTTCAGCAAGTGTTGCAGCTTTTTCTAGAAGTTCTTCGCGATTTGTCATGATGAATACGCACTGTTCTCGTGTACATACATTGCTGTTAGATCATTGGTCCAAAGCTCTGCAGAATGTTCGCCTGCATTTAGATTAATTATGATTGAAACGATACGTTCTTTCATATTAACCAAATTTCGATCTTCACCGGTCATGCCATTTTTGCAAACCCAAACACCATTAAGAGCAACATCGATTTGGTCAGCTTCAAACTTTGCCGAAGTGGTTCCAGCAGCCGCTAGCACTCTACCCCAGTTTGGATCTTCGCCGTGGA
>JBDKLK010000114.1:0-4016 GCA_039795655.1 Actinomycetota bacterium | reverse complement strand
TGTATCAGCACCGACAGCAAATCCAATCGTTGTTATTGGCACTACTTACGACCCAGCAACACCAGATGACTGGGCAAAAGCTCTTGCATCAGAACTTGGGGTTGGAATCTACGTAAACTTCAATGGTGATGGTCACACTGCGTACCGCTCTGGTTCAAAATGCATTGATTCATTAGTGGATGCATTCTTCATTGATGGAGTTGAACCAACCGCAAACACAAGTTGCGAACCTAATCAACCACTGCTGTAAAGCTAAAGATGTTTTAAAGCATTGGCGATGATTGCATCGTGCACGTATTTTGCAAGACCATCAGCTTGTTCGTTGTAATATTTTGCAAACCGTTCGTCAGCGATATACATCTCAGCTAAACCAGACTGCATTTCATGACTGCAGGGATAGAACCATTTGTCGATGCCTAAGCGATGAGCTTCTGCGGCTGCAGCAGCTTCATCACTATGCGCACTCAATCCAGCATTCATTGCTGCTATAAACAAATCAACTGCTGCTTGCTGTTCCGCCTTAATAACTTCCCAATCAGCTTCGCTGTATTTAGCAGCGCGAGCAGTCGAGATCTTGTAGGCATCGGTATCGCCCCAGCGTTCTTTGGCTTCTTGGGCGTAAGGATTTGCAATACTCATATTCCGAAGAGTAGCCGAATCTGTTAAGATACGAAATGTCGTATCAAGGAGATTTATGCCAGCCAGTGATTTAATCCGCGCCGCCCGTGAAACCAACTCACTTACTCAGCGAGAGCTCGCAAAACTTGTTGGTCTTGCCCAACCTCGAATCGCTGAAATTGAATCTGATTCGCACAACGTTTCCTATTCCAGAATTGAAGAACTCTTAAAATCCTTGCACCTGAAAATTACATATATTGAGTCACCTTTAATAACTGCTTGGGAAACTGCCATTCACATGGCTGATGCTTTGAAAAGCGAAAAGGAAGATTTAGTTTGGAGACATTTCATTCAACTAAATGATGACCTCAACCGTGCCGAAGATGCTATGAAAGTCGCATTAGCAATTACAGAGGCTCCATCTACTGGTGAAGAGAATTATGACGCCTTGATAGCCGGGCTGGTTGATCATGTATTGAGCAGTCACAAACTCCCACTTCCAAGTTGGGTTGTGCACAAATCCAGGTATCTAAGTAAGCCGTGGGATGTTGAACCCATACCTGTACTTCAGGGAGCGGCACGTAAATCAACACCAAAGGCTTTTAGGTCCAGAGGAATTTTCCTTTCATCAAGAGAATTGCAGAGTGTTTAATGCAATTCAACACATCTGATGTACATGCATTACTTAAAGAACTGTCGAACCGTATTGGCACTGAAGGACTAAATGGAAATATTTATCTTGTTGGTGGAGCAGCAATCTCATTCTTGAATAAAGATCGTCATGCTACGAGTGATATCGACGCTTTACTTCATCCCGCGCAACCGATTCTCGAAATTGCGAAACAAATGGCAATCGAAAAGGATTTGCCTGTTGATTGGCTCAATGACGCTGTGAAAGCCTTTGTTCCATTCAATGCTGATGACTTCTGGGAAGAGTTGCAAACTTTTAGCAACTTAACAATTTGGATAGCTAAACCACAGCTATTGCTTGCAATGAAACTCCGGGCAAATCGCGGAAAACGAGATACAAGCGATATCGAGTATTTGTTGGATTATTTGAATATTGCTTCAGTATAGAACAAGCACAAGTTATTTACGAAAGTTTCTATTCCCAAGAAGTTATAAGTGATTCAGCTGCCCAACGTATTGAAAGTTGGCTCGAAAAAAGGCGCAATTAGGGAACAAAAACTTAACTGTTTGCGCGCTTAATAAACTTGCGTAGTTAATTGAATAAGCCGCTTTAGCTCAGTTGGTAGAGCATCTCACTCGTAATGAGAAGGTCTGGGGTTCAATTCCCCAAAGCGGCTCAAATATTTGCGAATTGAGGAGGAGCGAGAGCGACGGCTTCCCCAAAGCGGCTCCATAACTCAAACCCCAATGCCTAGTTTTAGAACCTTGTTCTAGTACTCTTCGCCGAGATTTGCCGGGGAAGGAAAAACATGGCTAAAAACAAGAAAAAAGCAGCTTTGAACGCACTGACATTGGGTGGCTTGGTTGCTTCTCAAGTTGGACTATTCGCAGCTCCTGCTAGCGCAACCGCAGCAACTGTTACCAACTGCAATGACAGTGGCGCTGGATCACTGCGTCAGGCCTTGCTTGATAACAATTCTGTCGGTGGTACAACTATTTCATTTGATTTGAGCTGTGACACCATTACTACTTCTTCTCCGCTTTACATCACTCGAAACGTAAACATTTTTGGCCCAGGCGCAAATGCACTTACTGTTCAGACAGATGAAACAAACGATGACGCGACTTTCAGTATTAATAATGATGGCCAAACAAATCTAGATTTGACCAATGTTGAAATTTCAGGTCTAACAATTGTTAGCCCTAGAGACATGCCCAATGGAACAGCAACTGCTGCTGTACGAGTAGGTCCAAAATGGGCGAGCGTTGAACCTCTGGATGAGATGGACTTGACTGTTTCCGACACCAAATTTATTGGAATTGGCAATGCTGGATTAGCTATTGACGTAAAAGCGACTGGTGACAGTGTTGTTAATGTAGATAACATTGAAATCACAGTCGGAGATGCAGACCAAAGCATTTGGTCTAACCATGCTTACGGCATTGAGACCTTAGGGGCTACTGAACTAAACATTACAAATAGTTACTTCCATGAAGTTGACGCCTGGGCTGTTAATGCAATCGGCGCAAATGGTGTGCCTACAGATGTAAGAATTGAGAACTCAAATTTTGATGGCGTGCAGAACATCTGGATTCAAGAAAATGGCGATCTAGATATTAAAAACTCTTACATCGCCGCAGAAAGTGATGGTGCACTATCAATTGGTTCTCCAGACCTTGTCACAATTACTAATTCAACAGTTATTGGGAATGTATTCTCAGAAGGAACCATGATTTCTGCATGGACAGAAATTCGTTTGTTCAGTGACACAATCATTGTCAAGGATCGCCCTGGCGACTCAGCCTTCATGTCTGCAGGTGTAATCACAATGGCGGGAACAATTATTGCCAGCGAAACAACTGATGCACTTAATTGCAATTCTATGGTTCAAAACGACCTTGGTGGAAACCTAGCCACAAATTCCGGTTGCGTTGTTAATGACAGCGGCGACGCAGTTAATGGAGACTCAAGTATCGTTTCTTGGGCCGATCTAGATCTAGGAGAACCTGGTCTAAATACGACTAACCCAACAAATGGTGGAATGATTCCATCAATCGCTTTGGGCGAAGACAGTGTGGCTCGCGACTACTTCACCTACGAACAACTAGATGCGCTTAATAGAGGTGAATACATCCCGACCTATGTTGACATCCGTGGGGTGAATAGACCATTCAATGGAATCTATGACGTTGGTGCTTATGAGTATGCATCAGATGGAAGTTTTGTTAGTTGTGTTGCCAAGAGCAAGATCGGAAAAATCAACTTCAATGCTTTCTCTTCTAATTTGACGAAGAAATCAAAAGCAAAACTTCGCGCTTTTGCAACAGAAATCTCAGCTTCAGGATGCGGAACCGTAGTTTTGAATGGTTACACCTCAGTAAATATCTGGGGTTCAAACTCAAAGAGCACAAGTGCCAAACTCGCAAGCGCAAGAACTAGCGCAGCTAAGAAATTCCTAGCTAAAGCACTTACTGATCTTGGTGTGAATGTTGAGTTTGTACGTCATTCAATTGGTAACGCAGATCCCATTGCTTCAAATAAATCCGAATCTGGTCGTGCAAAAAATCGTCGTGTTGAGATTTTTGTAAAACCAACAGTCGGCTAAACGGTAGAAGTTGGAATTCAACGTGTCACCCGAATTCCAAGAAGACCCACGCAAAGTAGAAGTCCTGAAGATTCGGGACTTCTACTTTGCCTTATCTACAACTCCTTGGGATAAACAAGAACCGCTATACCTAAATGAGCTTCTTCAAACTCTTAACCATGC
>JBDKLK010000113.1:0-4024 GCA_039795655.1 Actinomycetota bacterium | reverse complement strand
TGGACCTGGGTATCGCGCAAAGAAACCAAAGCAATTTCAGCAGCCACGAATAAAGCAGAAATCAAAATGAAAAGAAGGACAAGCGCGAGCCGCGCCCATATGTCGGTCATTGGAGCACTCTACTTGCGAAAGAGCGCGGTCACAGGTGCGTGATCGCTCCAGCGAGTGTCATAACTTGGCGCACGGCCTACGGTTATCGACTTCAAATGCTTCGCAAGTTCAGGTGTGGCTAGCTGATAGTCAATGCGCCAACCTGCATCGTTATCGAAAGCTTGTCCCCTAAATGACCACCACGTATATGGGCCAGCAACCTCTCCTGCATGACTGCGACCTAAATCCACCCAACCAAACTTGTCTAACCACTGATCAAAATACTTTCGTTCTGATTCAAGGAAACCGGACTTGCCAATGTTTCCCTTCCAGTTTTTGATATCTAGTTCTTTGTGACCAACATTCAAATCACCTACAAGAAGTGTGTGATTCTTTTTGTCTGCAACGGCTGAAACTTTTTTCATGTATTTAGTCATCGCATCGAGAAAAGCTTCTTTTTCTTCCTGCTTTTCTGGTTTATCGCTATCGCCAGTATGAACATAAATACTTGCGACAGATACTTCACCAAATTCGGTATCGAAAGTCGCATCAACCCAGCGACCTTGTTCAGCAAAACGTTTTGGACCGAGTCCAATGTTGGTTCGCTTGAAAGGTAGCTTCGAAAGAATCGCAACACCTGCGTGCCCCTTTTTCTCGTTGCTTGCAGAATGCAAAACATTAAAGTCTTGCATTCCAGCAGCTTCGAGGGTGGCAGCAAATTCTTCGGCATTAGCGCGCACTTCTTGCAGACAGATTACGTCTGCTTCTTTCGCTGCGTGCGCATCAAGCATCCACTGCAAGCCGCCGTTTTTATGGGCGGCTCTAACGCCATTGACGTTTACAGTGACAACGGAAAACATCCGTTATTTCATTGCTTTCTGAAGATTCTCATCGATGGTTGCCAAGAATTCTTGGGTGGTTTGCCAAGGATGATCTGCGCTAATCAAACGAGCCAAGTCTTTGGTCATCTTGCCTGATTCAACAGTTTCGATGCAGACACGCTCTAGTGTTTGAGCAAACGCAGTAACTTCTGGAGTTCCATCCATCTTTCCACGATGTGAAAGACCCTGAGTCCAAGCGAAGATTGATGCGATTGGGTTGGTAGATGTTGGTTCACCTTTTTGGTGACGACGGTAGTGACGAGTCACAGTTCCGTGTGCAGCTTCTGCTTCAACAGTGCGTCCGTCTGGTGTCATCAAAACAGAAGTCATCAAACCAAGCGAACCGAAACCTTGAGCAACAGTGTCTGACTGAACGTCGCCATCGTAGTTCTTGCAAGCCCAGATGTAGCCACCTTCCCACTTCAATGCTGATGCGACCATGTCATCGATCAAGCGGTGGTCGTAATGCAAACCAGCTGCAACGAAATCTGACTTGAACTCGTTTTCGTAGATTTCTTGGAAGATATCTTTGAAGCGGCCGTCGTATGCCTTCAAGATTGTGTTCTTGGTTGACAAGTAAACCGGGTAGTTGCGAGCCAAGCCGTAACGAAGTGATGCGCGTGCAAAGTCGCGGATGCTTTCGTCAAGGTTGTACATACCCATTGCAACACCAGCACCTGGGAAATCAAACACATTAAATTCCATTGGTTCGCTGCCATCTTTTGGTGTAAAAGTCATTGTCAAAGTACCAGCGCTTGGAACTTTGAAATCAGTTGCGCGGTATTGGTCACCGAAAGCGTGACGACCAACCACAATCGGCTTGGTCCAAGTCGGAACCAAACGAGGAATATTTGAGATGATGATTGGCTCGCGGAAAATCACACCACCAAGGATGTTGCGGACAGTTCCGTTTGGAGACTTCCACATTTTCTTCAAACCAAATTCTTCAACGCGAGCTTCGTCTGGAGTGATGGTTGCACACTTCACACCGACGCCGTGCTTCAAGATTGCGTTTGCAGAATCGATAGTGACCTGATCGTCAGTCGCATCGCGATTTTCGATGCCAAGGTCGTAGTAATCAAGATTGATATCTAGGTAAGGCAAAATCAATTGTTCTTTGATGAAAGACCAAATGATGCGAGTCATTTCGTCGCCGTCTAGTTCAACGACAGGATTTACAACTTTGATTTTAGACATGTTTTTCTCTCTACTACTTTCTTACAAACTCTGAACATCTGCTTGTTTGGTGCGAACTGCTTCTGAAGCTTCAATCAGCGAAGCTTTCTCGTCTGCAGTTAATGCTGATTCAACAACTTTACGTACACCAGTCTTGCCGATTTCAGCTTCAACACCGAGGTAAACACCAGAGATGCCGAATTCACCATCAACCCATGCACAAACTGGCATCACCAATCCGCTGTCTTCGATAACTGCTTTTGCCATACGAGCTGCAGCAGCTGAAGGTGCGTAGTAAGCAGAACCAGTCTTCAAAAGTGCAACCACTTCAGCGCCACCATTGCGTGTGCGATCTACAAGCTCTGCAATCTTTTCAGCTGACAACAATTCAGAAAGCGGTTTGCCGTCAACGGTGCAACGTGACGGAACTGGAACCATGGTGTCACCGTGTGAACCAAGAGTCAGTGTTTTTACTGAACCAACTGGAACGTTAAGAGTTTCAGCAACAAAGTGTGTGAAGCGCGCTGTGTCCAACATACCTGCTTGACCGATCACGCGGTTCTTTGGAAATTCAGTTGCGATTTGAGTTAGTGCTGTCATTTCATCAAGCGGATTTGAAACCACAATCACAACTGCGTTCGGCGCATGCTTCTTGATGTTTTCTGCAACACTGCGAACAATCTTCGCATTGGTTTCAATCAAGTCCATGCGGCTCATACCTGGCTTGCGTGGCAAACCTGCAGTGATCACAACAACATCAGAACCTGCGATTGCTTCGTAGCCTTCGCCGTTAGGTCCGGTGCTTTGACCAATCACCTTGGTCTCAAAACCTTCGATTGAACGTGACTGATTCATATCTAGGGCAAGACCTTCTGGCTTACCTTCGATGATGTCGGTCAGAACTACAGTTTCGAATACGTCGTATTCAGCCAAGCGTTGAGCGGTGGTCGAGCCGTAAAAACCGGCACCGATGACTGTGACTTTTCCGTGGCGAGCCATGGATCCTCCAAGTAAAAACATTGCGGAATATCGCAAAAAGATGGCTCAAGCCTACCCGTGCGTATGAGCGCAAAAATCTGCAGGATAGGCAGTTAGCGAGCTATGACAGAGAGGAAAACCAAGGCTGCGAAAAGAGCCCCGATTGTGAGCAAATCTATCCATCTAGAACGCACAGAAAAGAACTCTAAGCGCCCTTTTGGGCCGACCAAGCGCCAGACAAACACTGTCGCAGCGGCGAGGGCCAGGGAGAAGCCGCCGAAGCGGTAGTAGCCAAACCCAGCGGCAACCAGCCCAACCACCAAAAGCAGATAGGTCAGGTACTGGACGGTCTTGAGGCTCATAACTTCAGACTACCTCAGCCGGTGCGATTACGTGAGCCTTGCGATTGGCCAACAAAACTGCGACCAATGTGATGGCAAGACCAGCCACAAGATTCAAAGAAACTTTTGTGCCATCAGTTGGTGCAAACAAATCGATTAGCAAAGAACCAAGCAGCTGACCTGCAACGCTTCCCATTACGAAACGAAGTGCACCAAGTTTTCTGATCGCCCAAGTTGCAGATGCAATAAACGCAACACCAATTGATCCACCAAGATAAATCCACCATGGACTCGATGGCGGAGTTGTCCATTGTGTGTGGCCAGAAATAACTTGGACAGTAAAAATCAGCAGCAACAAACCCATGCCCATAATGAAGTTCATTACCGCTGCCGAAACTGGATTACCTGAAGCGACACCAACGTGACCGTTGATTGCATGTTGAAAAGAAACTGCAGCACCAATCAAAAACGAAGCAACTAGTGGCGCAACCGCAAACTGTGCATCACCAAATCGATCAGCGACTGCAATCACAACACCAACCACAGCAAACAAAGCGG
>JBDKLK010000112.1:0-4050 GCA_039795655.1 Actinomycetota bacterium | reverse complement strand
GAATTACTTAGAAATTGTTTTTGTGGCTGGACACGCTGCTTCTGAAGGAACCGCAAAAGCAATGACAGCTCTATCGAAAGCGCGAACCCTTGCCGCAAAGAACTATTTGAGGTTAGAAGTTCCAAAAGTATTGACCTATACCTCCATGGGAGATGGATCGGCATCAGGTTCAGTGGCAAATAGTCGACGGGTCGATATTGTCATGGTGCCGGTGGATGAGTGGGCTTACGACTTTCAGTAGTCAGCAGATGGGTGACGAGAGCCGTCGAGGCAGATTTTCTTCCTCGCAAGATTCAACTCGTTGAATCGCTGCGGCTCCCGATTCTCGGCGTTACATTCGCCAAAAATAAATAAAACCCCCAAAACGGGGGTTTTATTTATTTGAGCGGGTGACGAGAATCGAACTCGCGTGGTCTGCTTGGAAGGCAGAGGCTCTACCATTGAGCTACACCCGCGTGTGAGGTTTCCATACGAGTCAGGTACTCTACGCAGGCACTTCGGGGCGTAGCGTAGTGGCTAGCGCGCCTGCTTTGGGAGCAGGAGACCGAGAGTTCGAGTCTCTCCGCCCCGACCACTCACTCGGTCAGTTATTAGACCGAGAAATTGGAAGGGTTTCATGAAAGCGGATTTCGAACGTCTATCCCCAACTGCAGTTAAATTCACAATCACTCTTCCATTCGAAGAAATGTCTGCATCGTTTGACCGCGCTTACGATCGCATCGCTAAGCAAGTAAACATTCCAGGTTTCCGTAAAGGAAAAATTCCAACTCGCATCATCGACCAACGTGTTGGTCGCGGTGCAGTTATCGAAGAAGCGCTTAACGAAGCAATCCCAACAGCTTACGAAGCTGCAATCCGCGAACAGGGTTTGTACCCAGTTGGTCGTCCGGTTGTTGACGTCACTGAAATTGCAGAAGAAGTGCATGTTGCTTTCACTGTTGAAGTTGAAGTTCGTCCTGATTTTGATTTGCCAGGTTTCGAAACCTTGAAGATTGAAGTTGATGCGGTTGAAATCGACGAGAAGCAAGTTGATGAACAAGTTGATGCATTGCGCACTCGTTTCGCAACATTGAAGACCGTTGAACGTGAAGGTAAAGACGGCGACGTTTTGCTAATCGATATCGCTGGCGATTTAGATGGCGACAACATTGCAGACCTAACAGCATCAGCACTTTCATACGAACTTGGTACTGATGGAATGCTTCCAGGATTTGATGAAGCTGTTCGCGGTGCAAAAGCTGAAGATGTTCGCACTTTCGACTTCACCCCAGAAGCTGGCGAGCACGCTGGCAAGGTAATCAAGGTTTCAGTAACCGTTAAAGCAGTACGCGAACGCGAACTTCCAGAACTAAATGATGACTTCGCGCAGCTTGCATCAGAGTTCGACACTGTTGCAGAACTTCGCAAACATGTTGAAGAGCGTTACGCACGTTTGAAGCGTATGGAACAGGGCTACCAAGCTCGCCAAAAGGTTCAAGACGTTTTGCTTAACGCTGTTGAGATTTCTTTGCCAGAAAAAGTTCTTGAAGCCGAAATCGAAGATCACTTCAAAGATGGTCACGGCGACGATGCGCACAAAGCAGAGTTTGCAGAAAACTCACGCAATTCTTTGAAGGCACAATTTGTTTTCGACAAGATTGCAGAGACCGAACAAATTCAAGTTTCAGAACAAGAACTTTCTGCTTGGTTGATTCAACAGGCTCCAAACTACGGAATGCAGCCACAGGAATTCGCTGATGCACTGGTTCAATCTGGTGGTGTTCAGATGGCGATTGCCGACGTTCGTCGCGCAAAAGCGCTAGAGATTGCATTGAAGATGGCTCAGGTTGTAGATACCAAGGGCAAGATCATCAACCTTGATGATTTAGATGCCGATCTAGCTGCACTTCAAGGCTAATTCTTTTCCTAAACACTTTTTCGCCGTGGGCGAACATTTACCCCTTGGGCGGGCAAGGTTCAGGGTGCCGAGTTACTCTTCCCAATGGAAAAACTGCTTTAGGAGTTTTAATGGAAAACCCAAACATGCGCGGCGCTGGTGCCGGTCTTTCTAGTTTCAATGACTGGGTTGACGAGCGACTACTTCGCGAACGCATCATCTGGCTTGAAGGCGAAGTTCGCGACGACAACTCAAACCGTATTGTTAAACAACTTCAGGTTTTGAGTGCTGAAGATCCAGAAAAAGACATCACTCTTTACATCAACTCTCCAGGCGGCTCAGTGAGCGCTGGTATGGCGATTTATGACGCGATGATGTTGGTGCCGAACGATGTTGCAACCGTCTCAATGGGACTTGCTGCATCAATGGGTCAATTCCTACTTTGCGCAGGCGCAGCAGGGAAGCGTTCAGCTACTCCAAACACTCGCATCATGATGCACCAACCACTTGGCGGCATCGGCGGTACAGCTTCTGACATCAAGATTCAAGCAGAACAAATGTTGCAGTTGAAAAAGAAACTTGCACAACTAATCGCACAGCATTCAGGTCAGCCGCTAGACAAGATTGAAGCTGATTCTGATCGCGATTCATGGTTCACTGCTGAAGAAGCTAAGGCTTACGGCCTAATCGATTTTGTTATTACAAACGGAAAGTCTTGAGGAACATTTAGATGAATTCAGACAAAGTAGTTCAAGCAGCGCTTCGCACCGCTGGTCCTCAAATTTTCAATCCACAAGCACGTTACATCGTGCCGGAGTTTCGTGAACGCACCGCAAATGGTGAACGCATTCAAAACCCTTACACAAAGCTTTTCGAAGAACGCATCATCTTCTTGGGTGTGCAAATTGATGACGCATCTGCTGACGATGTAATGGCACAACTTTTGTGCCTTGAATCAATGGATCCAGATCGCGAAATTTCCATCTACATCAATTCACCTGGCGGTTCATACACCGCGATGACAGCGATTTACGACACTATGCAATTCATCAAGCCGACTGTCACAACCGTTTGCCTTGGCCAAGCTGCATCAGCTGCTGCAATCCTTTTGGCTGCAGGTTCACCAGGAAAGCGCTTCGCACTTCCACACGCTCGCATTTTGATTCACCAGCCATACACCGAAGGTGGTGGCCAAGGTTCAGACATCGAAATCCAAGCGAATGAAATCTTGCGTATGCGCAGCGAAATGGAAACCATTCTTGCCCGTCACACCGGTCAACCGCTTGAAAATATTCAACGCGATATCGAGCGAGACAAAATCTTGACTGCTCAAATGGCTGTTGATTACGGCGTAGTGGATCAGGTGATTCAATCTCGTAAAGCGGTTTAGTTGATGCTGTTCGCTGTCAGCGAACAAGCTCAATTTCCTTCGCTTAATGCGGTCGATTGTCGTTAAGAATTGTTAGGTTTGCGTTATGGCACGTGTTGGTGAAACTAGTGATTTGCTCAAATGTAATTTCTGCGGAAAGAGTCAGAAGCAAGTCAAGAAACTGATTGCAGGTCCAGGTGTTTACATCTGTGACGAATGCATCGATCTTTGCAATGAAATTATTGAAGAAGAACTTCAAGAGATCGTTGGCGAAACCTTAGGTGACCTTCCAAAGCCACAAGAAATTTTCAACTTCCTTGACGAATATGTAATTGGTCAAGACGCAGCAAAGAAGTCACTTTCTGTTGCGGTCTACAACCACTACAAGCGTGTTAAAGCTAGCGAAGGCGCAAAGAGTGACAGCGTTGAATTAGCTAAATCAAACATTCTGCTTCTAGGTCCTACCGGATCTGGCAAGACTCTTTTGGCCCAGACCCTCGCTCGTATGTTGAACGTGCCATTCGCAATGGCAGACGCAACCGCATTAACCGAAGCTGGTTATGTTGGTGAAGACGTAGAAAACATTCTGTTGAAGCTGATTCAAGCTGCTGAGTTTGATGTTAAGCGAGCCGAACAAGGAATCATCTACATCGACGAAATCGACAAGATTTCTCGCAAGAGCGAAAACCCTTCAATCACTCGCGACGTTTCCGGCGAAGGTGTCCAACAGGCGCTACTCAAGATTCTTGAAGGTACTACCGCATCAGTCCCACCACAAGGTGGTCGCAAGCACCCACACCAAGAA
>JBDKLK010000111.1:0-4054 GCA_039795655.1 Actinomycetota bacterium | reverse complement strand
CTGCGTTTGTCTGCAAATTCATTTGGAACCACATGCGCTGCCATCAAAGTTACATCTTCGGTGAATTCGCGAGCAATTTTCAAGGCGCGAATTTCATCTTGCAAAGTTAATCCATAACCAGACTTGATTTCGAAATGAGTGATGCCATTTGCTTGCATCTCTGCAATCAGCCTTGCAACGTTGCTGCGCAATTCTTCCTCAGAAGCAGCTCTGGTTTTTTCTACTGTGAAGTTGATACCACCAGCGGAATAACTCTCTCCTGCCATGCGGGCTGCAAACTCTTCGCTTCGGTCTCCTGCAAAAACCAAGTGCGAATGGCTATCTACAAAACCTGGTAGTAAAACTTTGTCTGCGCAATCCACAATGGTCTCAGCTGCAGGTGCATCTTTGCTGGCACCAATCCACGAAACTTTTCCATCAGTCACAAGAAGTGATGCATCATCAATTATTGCTAGATCATAAATTTCTTCAGAAGAATTTGTGATGATCTGTTTTGCGTTATGAAATAGTGTGGATGCCACTACTCATCCATCATCGGGATGTGTACATGTTTTTCATGTGCAACATCAACAGCGTGGTCATAACCTGCATCAACGTGTCGAATCACACCCATACCTGGGTCGTTCGTCAGTACTCGTTCAAGCTTTTCTGCAGCCAATGCAGTTCCATCAGCAACACTTACTTGACCAGCATGAATTGATCTTCCGATACCAACGCCACCACCGTGATGGATTGAAACCCAAGATGCACCGGATGCAATGTTGACCATTGCATTTAGTAGTGGCCAGTCTGCAATTGCATCTGAACCATCAAGCATCGCTTCGGATTCGCGATAAGGAGATGCGACCGAACCGCAATCTAGGTGATCTCTACCAATCACAATTGGTGCAGAGACTTCACCTTTTTTAACCAAGTCATTAAATACTGCTCCAGCTTTATCGCGCTCGCCGTATCCCAACCAACAAATACGCGCAGGCAATCCTTGGAACTCAACTCGCTTTTGAGCCAAGTTAATCCAGCGACGCAAATGTTCATTCTCTGGGAATAAATCCAAAATGGCTTTGTCGGTGCGATAAATATCTTTTGGATCCCCTGAAAGCGCAACCCATCTGAAAGGCCCTTTACCTTCGCAGAAAAGTGGTCGGATGTATGCCGGAATGAAACCAGGGAAATCGAAAGCACGGTCGTACCCACCTTTACGCGCTTCATCGCGAATAGAGTTGCCGTAATCGAAAACCACAGCGCCCTTGTCCATAAAGCCGACCATCGCTTCAACATGCTTCGCCATTGCAAACTGTGAACGCTTTGTGAAATCAACTGGATCTTTGCGACCTTCTTCACGCATGTTGTCGAAGTCAGTATCAATTGGGCAATAGAAAAGTGGATCGTGGGCTGAAGTTTGATCTGTCACAATGTCGATAGGCACATCGCGCTTTAAAAGTTCTGGCAAAACAACCGCAGCATTTGCTACTAATCCAATTGAGATTGCTTTCTTTTCATTCTTAGCTTTTACAGCGCGTGAAATAGCATCTTCTAGATTGTCAGCAATTTCATCAAGGTAACGAGTTTCGAGGCGACGGCGCAAACGAGTTTCGTCCACGTCAATCATCAAACAAGTGCCTTCATTCATTGTTACAGCTAAAGGTTGTGCACCACCCATGCCACCGCAACCTGCAGTGACAGTCAATGTTCCAGCAAGAGTTCCATTGAAACTTTGTTGCGCTACTGCGGCAAAAGTTTCGTATGTTCCCTGCAAAATTCCTTGTGTACCAATGTAGATCCAAGAACCAGCAGTCATCTGCCCGTACATTGTTAAACCAAGTTGTTCTAGTCGACGAAACTCAGACCAGTTCGCCCAGTCGCCAACAAGGTTTGAGTTAGCCAATAAAACTCGTGGTGCCCATTCGTGAGTGCGAAGTACGCCGACAGGTTTTCCTGATTGCACCAAAAGAGTTTCATCATTTTCAAGAGTTGTGAGAGTTCGAATAATCGCATCGAGGCTCTGCCAGTTGCGTGCAGCTTTACCCGTGCCACCATAAACCACAAGTTCTTCCGGGTGCTCAGCCACCGCAGGATCAAGGTTGTTGTGCAGCATTCGAATCGCCGCTTCTTGACCCCAGCCTTTAGCGGAAAGGTTTGAGCCGTGATTGGCAGTTAGTACGCGTGGGCCGGTTGGCAGATGCAATGAAGTCATGGGCAAAGTGCACCTGTTTAGGCTTAAAAGGTCAAGGATTTGCGGGGCTTGATTTGCCGTAACTGCGAATTAGCTCGAATACCTCAACCTCATAGTCCAGATACCAGCGATCCACCTCTTGTTTTGCCTGTAGGTGGGCTTTGAGATTGGCCAGCTTTTCAATCGCTTCGAGGCTCCTGAAGTAATACATAGAGTTTTGAGACTTGCCATCATCTGACTTCCATGTCTCTACATGCGAGAAGTCAGTGAGGCTCGTGCAATACAAATCAATCGCATTGTTCAACTTATTGAAATCGTCGTCATAAATGCCTGGCTTGAACTTGAACGAACAGCAATACATAAAAGCCTCTATTTCTACGGATAGATAGAGTCTAATTACAGTTTGCTTTATTCTTACCCGAATGAGTTTGCCTAATGATCCAAAATGGCCGCGAGCTGGTCATTGGATTGAATCTGCCAGCGCGAATGCTGATCTCGAACTAGTTGGAGTTTTAGCAAACAAATCTTCTATCAGCCCAACAAGTGCAAACCAAACACCAGATGCGGTACGTGCTGCCCTTCTCCGCTACTCCACATACCATCTCGAACTTGACCTTGATGTCAGAGACTTAAAAGTAAAAGATCTTGGAAACATTGATGAACCTGATTTCGAGGCTGGCGAACAAAAGGTTTTTGATTTTCTTAAATCGAATCGAAATCCGAACGCGCTACTTGTTGCATTAGGTGGAGACAACTCAATTACACATTCTGTGATGGAATCAGTTTTCAATAACGATTTATCAAATGCCGGACTAATTACATTCGACGCTCATTTCGATTTGCGCGATGGAATCTCAAACGGTTCACCAGTTAAGCGCTTGATTGATGCAGGACTAAATCCAAAAAAGATTGTGCAAATTGGAATTGCAGATTTTGCTAACTCTAGAGAATATGCAGACCTAGCAAAGTCACTTGGAATCAAAGTTATTCCACGCAGCCAAATTCAGAAATCAACAATTAATTCATTAATAGAAAAAGCAGTTTCGATAGCTGGTGAAAATATCTACGTTGATATCGATGTTGATGTTTGTGATCGCGCAGTCGCTCCGGCTTGCCCAGCAAGCGTTCCTGGCGGAATATCTGCAAACCAACTTCGAATCATTTCTCGAACCATCGCAAGCTATTCACAAGTCAAAGCAATTGACTTCACTGAAGTTGATTCCACAAAAGACACGGAAGATATGCGCACAACCCATTTGGTTGCGCTCTGCATCCTCGAAGTTGCGGCTGGAAGGCTCAGGCTGCTAAACGCCTAGAATTTGGCGCATTCGGCTCCGTAGCTCAGGGGATAGAGCAGTGGTTTCCTAAACCATGTGTCGCATGTTCGATTCATGCCGGGGCCACAAGTATTAAATATCTAACGCAATCCAGAGGTGATCGCTGATTGCACTCTGTTCGCCGATTTGTGAACTCTTAACTTCACTTAAATCCTGGACTAGCAAATGGTCAATTTGAGTCTCTGGTTCCCATGCAGGAAAAGTCAATCCATTGATTGCATCAACTAGCCCAAACTTCGCTAACCACTTAACACCGCTGATATTTAAGTCTCCACCGATTACAAGATTGCAGTTATGTTGTTTTGCAAGTTTCTTTGCCCAAAGCACTACTCGCAACATTTGTAAGTGCGACGAAACTGGCACGAATGACAGATGCGTATTAACAACGCACCAACCATTTTCGAGAATCACTGCTAACGCCGCACGCGGATGGTCGTGCACATAAAAAGTTTCTTCAGAGTCACCGAACTTGAAAGTTAATCTCCTACCAATTGGTGAAGCAAAAAGATCTAGTGAGTGCCAATCTTTTACTGGAAGTCGAGAA
>JBDKLK010000110.1:0-4084 GCA_039795655.1 Actinomycetota bacterium | reverse complement strand
TTGATGCGACCTTCAAAGTTTCGGTTGCCGCTCAATACTGAAACTACCGTTAAGTCTTCACTGTTTACTTTGGCGGAGATTTCCTCAGGAAGTGGGCCACTGTTTCCGATGCAAGTTACACAACCGTAGCCAACAAGATGGAAACCAAGTTGTTCTAGGAATGGAGTAAGTCCTGATTTGTTGTAGTAATCAGTTACAACTTGCGAACCTGGAGCCAAAGTGGTCTTGACCCATGGCTTAGCACTCAAACCTTTTTCAACAGCTTTCTTTGCAAGCAAACCAGCGCCAAGCATCACAGAAGGATTTGAGGTGTTAGTGCAAGAAGTAATCGAAGCAATCACAACATGCC
Organism: Actinomycetota bacterium; assembly: GCA_039795655.1. GTDB lineage: Bacteria > Actinomycetota > Actinomycetes > S36-B12 > UBA5976 > JAFMIT01. Next base: position 3,735 of record JBDKLK010000110.1, on the reverse strand, counting down.
CGTGATCTAGTTCTGTAGATTTTCCGTTTGCCAAGATGACTTCGGTTTTCTTTGAAGAAGAACCTTTTGTGTAATCAGTTACAGCTTTAGCAAAATCAGCCTTTGATTTAGAAAGTTCCACTCGATCCTGTGGGCGCTTTGGACCAGCGATGGATGGAACAATTGAACCCAAATCAAGTTCTAGATATTCACTGTATTTCGGTTCTACATAATCAGCAGAGTTTGTATCGTGCCATAGTCCTTGTTTGCGAGCATACGCCTCGATTAGCTGCAAATCTTCAGCTGATCGACCAGTTAATTCCAGATAGCGCAATGTTTCTTCATCAATTGGGAAGATTGCTGCGGTTGAGCCGTACTCAGGAGACATATTTCCGATGGTTGCGCGATTCGCAAGCGGGACACTTGATACGCCATCGCCATAGAACTCAACAAACTTGCCAACAACACCGTGTTGACGTAGAAGTTGCGTGATAGTTAAAACCAAGTCTGTTGCAGTTGCACCCAATGGAAGTTGGCCTGTAAGTTTGAAACCAACAACCCGTGGAATCAACATTGAAACAGGTTGGCCGAGCATTGCTGCTTCGGCTTCAATTCCACCAACGCCCCAACCGAGTACACCTAGACCATTCACCATGGTTGTGTGAGAGTCAGTACCGACAACAGTGTCTGGGTAAGCAACGCCGTTGCGAACCATGACTGTGCGTGCAAGGTGTTCGATATTTACTTGGTGAACAATTCCGGTTCCTGGTGGAACAACTTTAAATTCGCTAAATGCGGTCTGACCCCAACGGAGAAAAACGTAGCGTTCATGATTGCGTTCGTACTCGATAGCAGTATTTAGGTCGAATGCATCTTTACGGCCAAAGTTGTCGGCAATCACAGAGTGATCAATAACTAATTCGGCAGGTGCTAGCGGATTAATTTTTTGAGGATCTCCACCGAGTTCTTTAACGGCTTCGCGCATTGTTGCAAGGTCAACTACGCAAGGAACACCAGTGAAGTCCTGCATAATCACGCGAGCTGGGGTGAATTGGATTTCTTCACTTGGTTCGCTCGATGCATCCCAACTACCGAGAGCTGCGATTTGTGTCTTGGTGACATTTGCGCCGTCTTCGCAGCGAAGCAGGTTTTCCAGCAAAACTTTGTGGGTATACGGCAAGGTCTTAGCACCAGGCACAAGATTGATGTCGTAATAATCGAATTCTCGGGTTCCGACCGCCAACTTTGCGTTGCTGTTGAACGAATTCGGGTTAGCCATTTGAGCTCCAAACGTGAGTATTAAGCGCGTCTTTAAGTGCTGCGAATCTTACTCGGCGCAAATAGGGCAAACGTTTCGAGATGTTGAGTCTGTCCAAAGGCATCAAAAGCCCGAATCTCGCTCAGTTCATATCCTTCTGTGGCAAAAATTGCGACATCGCGAGCCAGTGACGCTGGGTCACACGCAACATAAAGAACCTTTGACGGATTGAGTTTGGCGATGTTCTTGACGATTAAAGCCCCTGCTCCAGTCCTAGGCGGATCAAGTAAAACCGCATCTACCTTTTTTACTTTAGAAACTTTAAACCATTTTTCTGCGCCTAATGCGTAAATATTGATTTGCGAGAACTGTCTAGTGTTGCGTTTGAGACTGGAGACAGCTTTAAGGTCGGACTCAACCGCTTCCACGCGTCCACCAGGACCAACAAGGTCAGCCAACGGAAGAGTAAACAAGCCACTGCCACAATAAAGTTCGAGAATATGTTGACCCGTTTTGATGTCTAACATTGATTTCATCGTTTCAACAAAATTGGTGGGTGCGAGTTTGTGTGCTTGCCAGAAACTTTTTGCGTTTACTTGGTAATTGAATTTCCCAACTTTTTCTTGAAGTCGGTAATCCCCTTCATCGGTTTCAGCAATCTTTACCACTTCACCAGTTGAACTCGCTACAACTCGAATCTCGGTATTCGCAGCCCAAGGGACATTAGCAAAACCATCTCCAGTGATTTCGTCGATTGCGACTTTGCATTCATCGATTACGACAACTTCGTTACTGGAATTTTTACGTAAACCTAATCTTCCGCGGGCATCTGTTTGGTATTCAATGCGAGTGCGGTACTTAAGTCCGGTCTCATCGCCTGGAAAGGTGGAAACCTTTAGTGAGGTTAGTAATGGGTGACCTGGATCAACTTTTCCGAGGCGAATCAACTGCTCTTTGAGAACTTCAGTTTTAAGTTCTTGTTGATGATTGAAATCTACGTGCTGCCAATCGCATCCCCCACATGCTCCGGCAAATTTGCAAACAGGAGTTACACGATGTGGGCTAGCTGAATGAATCTCAACCGCATCTGCGAAGACAAATTTGTTTTGTTTGCCGACAGATGTGATTTCAACTTCAACAGTTTCACCTGGAAGAGTGTGACGTACGAAGCAAACTACGTCTCCAATTCTTCCAACGCAATGTCCACCGTGAGCCACTCGCTGAATTTCAACCGTGTGACGCGAACCAATTTGAAGGCCCATTAATCATTCCCAAATTCTTTATTGACCTGTGCTTCACTTTGTTGAGCCGCAGGCTGACCGCGCCTCACAGCACCAGCAGCCTGAGATTCAATCTGATTCTTTTTGTTTTCGCCAGATTGGAGCACGTACGGAACACTGGCAATAATCACACCAGGAATGAAGTGCAATCTTGCTTTTAGCCGTAACGCGCTCTGGTTATGCAAAATTCTTTCCCAATATGTACCAACAACATATTCAGGTACATACACAATAACGATGTCATTGTCGCCAGTTTTAAGACTCTTAATGTGATCGAGAATCGGGCGCGTGATTTCACGAAATGGTGAATCAAGTGCGCGCAACGGAATTGGAATATTCCGCTTTTCCCATTCTTTAAACAATTCATCTGTTGCGTTTTGGTCAACGTTGACAGTAATTGCTTCAAGGAAAGTAGGTCTAGAAGCTCGGGCGAAAGCCACTGCTTGCCAAGTCGCTTTATGCACTTTCGAAACTGTCACGATTGCATGTACGTGACTTGGCAACGTAGATTTTGCATCACTTGGAAGCTGCAACTCAATAGCAACTTTGTCGTAATGCCTTCGAATAGACATCATCAACAAGTACAGAGCTGGCATCATTACACAGACAATCCAAGCGCCATGTGTGAATTTGGTAATCAAAACAATTATCAGAACTGTGCCAGTCATCAAAAAGCCGATTCCGTTCACAATCCGGCTGGTCTTCATTGACCGTTGAGCTGCTGGATTTTCTTCAGTCTTTAAATGTCGAGTCCAATGCTTAATCATTCCCAACTGGCTCAATGTAAAACTAACAAATACACCAAGAATGTAAAGCTGAATTAGTGCGCCAACTTGGGCCTTGTAAATAGCAACGAGCAAGATTGCCAAGGCAGCGAGAGTGACAATGCCATTGCTAAAAGCGAGGCGATCTCCGCGTGTGTGAAGTTGGCGCGGCATGAAACCGTCCCTTGCCAAAATTGAACCAAGGACTGGGAAGCCGTTGAAAGCCGTATTCGCCGCCAAAGCCAAAATCAATGCAGTGGTTGCCGTAAGTAAGTAGAAACCCACTGGAAAGAGTTCGAAAACTGTCGCAGCTATCTGAGCAATAACGGTTTTTTGATGTTGACCTTCAGGAAGCCCAATTAGTGAATCGCTGTGTTCGGTGACTTTTACATGAGTTTCCACTGCCAGCCAAGTAATACCTCCAAACATTGTCATAGCAATTCCACCGAGCAAT
>JBDKLK010000109.1:0-4084 GCA_039795655.1 Actinomycetota bacterium | reverse complement strand
ATTTGGAGGAAAACATGGCCCGTGCAGTCGGAATCGACCTAGGAACCACAAACTCAGTGGTCTGCGTACTTGAAGGTGGCGAACCAACAGTTATCGCCAACGCTGAAGGTGCTCGAACCACACCATCTATCGTGGCTTTCGCTAAAAACGGCGAAGTCTTGGTTGGTGAAGTCGCAAAGCGACAAGCAGTAACAAACATTGATCGCACCATTCGTTCTGTAAAACGTCACATGGGAACGAACTGGAATGTAGACATCGATGGCAAGAAATATCGCGCCCAAGAAATCAGTGCTCGTACTTTGATGAAACTAAAGCGCGATGCCGAAGCATATTTAGGTGAAACAGTTACTGATGCAGTTATCACTGTTCCGGCTTACTTCGACGATTCACAACGTCAAGCAACAAAAGAAGCTGGCGAAATCGCTGGTCTAAATGTTTTGCGCATTATCAACGAACCAACCGCAGCAGCTCTTGCATACGGTTTGGATAAAGCAAATTCAGAACAAACCATTTTGGTATTCGACCTTGGTGGTGGAACATTTGACGTTTCACTTCTCGACATCGGAGACGGCGTTGTTGAAGTTAAAGCAACGAATGGTGACAACCATCTTGGTGGCGATGACTGGGATAAGAAGATTATCGATCATCTAGTTGCACAATTTAAGAACGCAAACAATGTCGATCTTTCTAAAGACAAGATGGCAATGCAACGCCTTCAAGAATCTGCAGAAAAAGCAAAGATTGAACTTTCACAATCAATGCAAACTTCAATCAACCTTCCGTACATCACTGCATCTGCAGAAGGTCCTCTTCACTTGGACGAAACTCTTACTCGTTCACAGTTTGAGCAGTTGACTGCAGATTTGGTTGAACGTGCACGCAAACCTTTCGAGCAAGTGATTAAAGATGCTGGTGTTTCAGTAGACAAGATTGATCACATCGTTATGGTCGGTGGCTCAACACGTATGCCAATGATTGTTGAATTGGTTAAGAAGTTAACAGGTGGTCGCGAACCTAACAAAGGCGTTAACCCAGACGAAGTTGTTGCAGTTGGTGCAGCACTTCAAGCTGGCGTTCTTAAAGGTGAAGTTAAAGATGTTTTACTTCTTGACGTAACTCCGCTAACTCTTGGTATCGAAACTAAGGGTGGCATCATGGCCAAGATCATTGAACGCAACACAACAATCCCAACCAAGCGTTCACAGGTCTTCACAACTGCAGATGACAACCAACCTGCTGTAAGCATTCAGGTTTACCAAGGTGAACGTGAAATGACTCAGTACAACAAGAAGCTCGGAACTTTCGAACTTGTTGGTTTGCCACCAGCACCACGCGGTGTGCCACAAATCGAAGTTACTTTTGATATCGACGCAAACGGCATTGTGCATGTGAGCGCCAAGGATCTTGGTACCGGAACCGTGCAATCAATCACCATCACTGGCGGATCAGGACTTTCTAAAGAAGAAATCGATCGCATGATGAAGGATGCAGAATCACACGCCGCTGAAGATGCTCAGCGTAAAGAAGAGGCAGAAACTCGCAACCTTGGTGAAAGTCTCGTTTACCAAACCGAGAAATTTGCAAAAGAGAACGAGGACAAGATCTCAGCAGAACAAAAATCTGATCTAGATAGTTCAGTTGCAGAATTGAAGACAGCACTTGCTGGTTCAGATATCGACGCAATCAAGTCTGCAAGCGAGAGAGTTTCAAATGTATCTCAGCAAATCGGTGCTGCGATGTACGCAAACTCATCAGCTGAACCAGAAGCTAATTCATCAGATGATGAAGACATTGTTGAAGGCGAAGTAATCGACGAGGACAAATAATGTCTGACTCAACCAAAGACAACGGAATGGCCAGCTTCGAGGAAAACCTCGAAGCGGCTATCTCCGCCGAAGAAAATGTCGAAAAAGAAGTTGGCGACAAACTTGTCGAACTAACTGCCGATATTCAACGTCTACAGGCCGAATACTCAAACTACCGCAAACGCGTCGAGCGAGATCGTTCTTTGGCTCGCGAAACCGCTATTGCTGAAGTCTTGAATTCTTTCTTGCCAGTACTTGATGATTTCGCTCGCGCAAATGAACACGGTGAACTAACCGGCGCTTTCAAAAGTGTAAGCGATGCAGTTGATGGCATTATGAAGAAGTATGGCCTCGAAACTTTCGGCGCTGTTGGTGAAGATTTCAATCCAGAACTTCACGAAGCTATGTCCCATCAAGAAACTGAAGAAACTGGTGACATCGTCACAGTAGTTACTGCGGTATATCAGGCAGGCTTTAGTTATGCAGGTCGAGTTCTTCGTCCAGCACGTGTTGCTGTTGAAGACATCGTTCGAGCTGGTTAATTAGAAAGAATCTAGTTTGCGAAAGGAGTGAAAATGAATCCAGATTGGGCAGAAAAAGATTTCTACAAAGTTCTCGGTGTCTCAAAAACCGCTAATCAAGACGAAATCAAAAAAAGTTATCGCAAACTGGCAAAAGAGTTTCACCCCGATGCAAATCCAGACAACGCCAAAGCAGAAGCCAGATTCAAAGAGGTTTCTGAAGCTTACGATGTGGTTGGTAGTGCAGACTCGCGAAAAGAATATGACCAATTCCGCGATGCTGTAGCTAGTGGTGCATACATGGGCGGTGGCCCAAGTGGCGGAAGCACAGGTGGCCAATACTCGGGTGGTAATTTCAACTTCGAAGACATCTTTGGTGATCTAGGTGGAATGTTTGGTGGTGGCGGTGGAAACCGAGCACGCCGCGGAAGTGATTTAGAAACACGGATCACAATTTCATTTGCTGATGCATTGCAAGGTGTAACTGCACCGTTGCGCATCACTGGTGATGTTGTCTGCGGAAGTTGTCGCGGATCTCGCGCTGAAGCGGGATCGAAAGTTTCGACCTGCACAACTTGCCGCGGAAGCGGTCAAGTTGCCCGCAATGTCGGCGGGTTTGGAATTCCTCAAGCTTGTAATGCATGCCAAGGAACTGGCCAAAAAATCGAGAAGCCTTGCCGCAGTTGTCACGCAACTGGAATTGTTCGCGACACAAAAACTGTTCAAGTAAAAATTCCACGCGGCATCCAAGACGGAAAATCAATTCGCCTTTCTGGTCGTGGTGCAGCAGGACCTAATGGTGGACCGAACGGCGACCTACTGGTTCGAGTTTCAGTTACAAACCATCCAGTTTTTGGTCGCAAAGATGACAACTTAACAATTACAGTGCCAATCACGTTCACTGAAGCAACTCTTGGTGCACAGATTTCTGTGCCAGTTGTAACTGGTGGAAATGTGACTCTCAAGATTCCTGCGGGAACAACTTCAGGTAAAACTTTCCGTATCAAAGGTCGCGGTGTCACAAACTCCAAAGGTAAACAAGGAGATTTGTTGGTCACTGTCGAACTAGCAATTCCTTTGAAACTTTCTAAGTCTGCAAAATCTGCACTAGAAACTTTCGCAAAAGAAACTGCTGAAGATGATCCACGCGAAGAATTACTAGCCAAAGCTGCAAGCGCACCACGAATAAATCCGGATGGTGAGTGATGGCAGGAAGAGAATTTGGATTCCCTGATATCGATGTAGATGCCGCTGTTTATGGAATTACGGTCGCTTCTCAAATCGCAAATCTGCATCCCCAGACTTTGCGCCAATACGACCGCTTGGGATTAGTAAGTCCAGGACGAACTGATGGTCGAACCCGCTTGTATTCACTGCGCGACATTGCAAGACTCAAAGAAGTTGCGCTACTCACAGCTGAAGGTGTCAATCTAGCGGGGATTCAGCGCATTATGGCGCTGGAAGAAGAAAACCTTCGCTTACGTCAAAGACTTGATGAAGTAACAAAACAAGCATCATCCACCGCCCTCGTTGTCTGGCGTCCACAAAGGCGTCGTTAGTTATGGCATCGAAAAGTATGAATAAGTGGGCACTCGTCACTGGTGCAACAGCAGGAATTGGTTATGAGTTTTGCGAATTACTCGCTAGCAAAAAACATAATCTGGTATTGGTGGCTCGAAATGAACAACGCCTAAAAGAAATCGCAAAAGAACTAAAGAAGAAACACAACATCAAATGTGAAGTTCTAGTCGCGGATCT
>JBDKLK010000108.1:0-4122 GCA_039795655.1 Actinomycetota bacterium | reverse complement strand
TGTCACGAACCTTTTCAATTCCCAGTTCACGCGCTACACCTTGGTATGCGATTGATGAATCAACGAAGCGGTCACTAATCACAATGTTGTTTCGCTGCAAAGCCGGACGAATAACTTTGTTAACGTGATCCGCCCGAGCTGCAGCAAAAAGCAAGGCTTCGGTGACGCCATCGATGCGATGGTTTGGATTCAACAGGACTTCGCGAATGTGTTCCGCAACATCAGAGCCGCCTGGCTCGCGAGTAACCACAACTTCCTGACCAAGTTGCTGGAGAGAAGCGGCAAGCAACTTCACTTGCGTGGACTTGCCAGCGCCATCCCCACCTTCGAATGCGATAAAGAAACCAGTCATTTATTCAGCAGATTTCTTAGTGGCTTTTTTGGTGGTTTTCTTCGCAGTTTTTGTTGCGGCGGTCTTTGTGGCAGCAGTCTTAGAAGCAGCAGTCTTGCGAGGACGCTTCTTCTTTTCGACTGGTCCACGTTCGCGACGATCGCTCAACAGCTCGACAGCACGTTCTGGTGTGAGATTCTGTGCATTATCGCCAACCCGAAGTGATGCATTGGTTTCACCATCAGTTACGTAAAGGCCAAATCGACCTTCGCGCAAAGTGATTAGCTGGTTGGTTACTGGATCGTTTCCGTAACTAGCTAGTGGTTCCTTCGCGACACCGCGGCCACGTGTTTTTGGTTGCGCATAAAGTTCAAGTGCACCCTCTACCGTGATGGTGAACATGGATTCTTCATCCGGCAAAGAACGGGAATCCTTTTCGCGCAATAGGTATGGCCCAAACGGTCCGTTCTGTGCGGTGATTGTGCGGCCTTCTGGATCTACACCTACTGTGCGAGGCAAGGACATGAGCGTCAGCGCATCTTCAAGCGTGACGGTTTCCCACTGCATGGTCTTCAACAATGAAGCAGTCTTCGCTTTGATTGCACCTTTGCCTTTGGTTTTGGTTCCTTCAGGCAAAACTTCAGTGACATAAGGTCCGAAGCGACCAACTTTTGCAACAATCATAAAACCAGAGTCTGGATGTACACCGAGTTCGCGATCGCCTGAAGGTGCATCGAATAGTTCTTGAACTTTTTCTGGTGTCAATTCATCTGGCAAAACATCGTCTGGAAGATTCGCAGTGGTTTCGCCGCGTTCTAGGAATGCGCCGTACTTACCAACACGGACGTTTGCATCGACATTTGGAATATCAATTGTTGCCATAGCGCGGCCATCAATTTCATCCGCCCAATTTTTCAACATTGGCTCAAGACCTTCGAAGTCTTCGCCACCACCCCAGTAGAACTCTTTAAGGGTTTTGAGTTGTGAAAGTTGACCGGCAGCAATTTCGTCGAGCTTCAATTCCATGTTTGCAGTGAATGCGTAGTCCACCAGGTGCATGTAATGAGTTTCGAGCAATTTAATTACGTTGATCGCAAGCCAGCTTGGAACTAGTGCAGGGCCTTTAGGTTTTGAAACGTAGCCGCGATTAAGCAATGTTGCGATTGTTGCAGCGTATGTTGATGGACGACCGATACCAATTTCTTCCATCTTCTTAACTAGTGAAGGTTCAGTAAATCGAGCTGGTGGTTTGGTTTCGTGCCCAAGAGCTTTCAATTCGTCAGCAGAAAGAGTTTGACCTTCAGTGAGTGCTGGCAGGCGCTTCTCTGAGTTTTCGTCTTCTTCATCCTCTTCGACAATGTCATATGCAGCCCGCCATCCAGCAAATAGCACCACAGTGCCACTAGCGCGGAAGCTCAACTTCTCGCCACTGTTTGCAGTGGTTTCGATGGTTGCTGTGGTAGTTGCTTCACGTGAGTCAGCCATTTGTGATGCGAGGGTGCGGCGCCAGATCAAGTCGTACAAACGGAATGAGTCTGCATTTAGTTCTGCACGCAACATATCTGGAGTCGCAAAGTTTTCACCGGCTGGGCGAATAGCTTCGTGTGCTTCTTGAGCACCTTTAGCTGATGCACCATACAAACGTGGTGCATCTGCGACATTGTTTGCGCCATACAAATCTGTGGCTTGTTTGCGAGCAGCAGTGGTGGCTTGTTCAGAAAGCGTTGGCGAATCTGTACGCATATAAGTAATGAAACCACGAGCGTAAAGATCCTGCGCCAAATCCATTGTGCGCTTTGATGACCAGCGGAATTTCTTACCGGCCTCTTGCTGCAAAGTAGAAGTGGTGAACGGCGCAAATGGTTTGCGGTTCTGTTGTTTCTGTTCAATCTTGGTGACAGTGAATTTGTCTTTGTTGATTTCATTAACCAAACGTTCTGCATCAGCAAGAGTAATTAGCACAACGTTCTTTGCGGTCAACTGACCTTTGTCATCAAAAGATTTTCCATCAGCAATTCTGGTGTCGTTAACGCTGTGAAGCTCAGCTTTGAATCCAAGTGACATTTGCGCAACAATGTCCGCATAAGAGCCGCGAACAAAAGCGATGCGTTCACGTTCACGATCGACAATCAAACGCAGCGCTGCAGATTGCACACGACCAGCACTAATTCGTGGACGAACTTTGCGCCACAAGATTTCGCTAACTTCATAACCGAACAAACGATCAACTTTGCGACGGGTTTCTTGCGCTTCAACTAGATTCATATCTAAGTCGCGCGGATTTTCTACAGCGTTTGCAATTGCTTTGCTGGTGATTTCGTGGAACACCATTCGATGTACCGGAACTTTTGGTTTCAACAGCTCAAGCAAGTGCCAAGAGATTGCTTCCCCTTCGCGGTCCTCGTCTGTTGCGAGATAAAGTTCATCAGCATCTTTGAGTGCAGATTTTAGTTCGCTGATAAGTTTTTTCTTGCTCGGATCTGCAACGTAAACACCTTCAAACTCGTGATCTACATTGATGGCAAGGCTGGCCCAGCGTTCACCTTTGTATTCAATCGGCATATCCGATGCACTGCCGGGTAGGTCGCGGATGTGGCCGACTGAGGCCATGACAACGAAGTCATCTCCTAGGTATTTGCCTATAGTTTTGGCCTTCGCGGGGCTCTCCACGATGACTAATTTGTTTCCAGACTTTGCCATTGGCTTTCCGTTTTGTCCTATCTTGGTTACGTTCAATTGTCTTTACCTTATTATTAAGTGTGCCCTGCAGAGGGGGGTTTCTGTCAAATCCTCGGTGTGTTGAGGGCTAGAAGACCCATAGCCACGAGGGTTTTTACCCCGGCGAGGCCATATACCCGAAGATCCTCAGAATCGAGATTTAGAGATTGGGCCAGAGTCTCGACTGCCTCGTCGAAACCCATCCCCTCTCCAAGGTTTTCCCGAATACCTGACAAAACCCCATCAAGGGCCACATTTCCTCGCCAGGCTTGGGAGCGGGTGGCAGTGAACTTCGACTCCATGATTTCCAGGGCAGTAAGTGAGTTTGCAGCGGTTGCTGCGGTGATGAGAGCGGCGACTTCATCTCCCGTAGGTAGACGTCGTGCATCACGCACATCATTTATATCTTGCCACGGCAGACCTGACATTACTTTTTGTAGAACTACAAACCCAAATGCAATGTGCTCGGTGTTCCAACTTTCAAGTTTGCTTTTCCATTCACTAGATAATGTCGAATCGAGTTTTGCATCTTCCAACCAAGTATTGATGTATTCCTCCGGTGTTTGAAGTTCACGCATCCCAATCCATGCGTTGATGTTTGCCGGAACCATCTCGCTGATTCGCTCTTCCCAAGTTTCATTCTTGGTTTCGAGCCAAGCAGTTAAGAAAATTGCAATACCATTTTCGTTTAAGTGATTTGGGATTTCTCTTAATAAATTCGCGGTGAGTCCATCCGCATCAAAAGGTGACTCGCGATGTTCGAGATTAGTGACATCGCCAATTACAAATGGTGGGTTGCTAACAACTAGATCAAACTTTTCGTTGTTGACAGGTTCGAAAAGTGAACCGAGTCGAAACTCTATGTTGTTTATTGAATTTGCTTCTGCAGACTTTCTTGAAAAATCGATCGCACGCTGTGAAATATCAGTAGCGATAACTTTGTTTGCTCGATTTGATAATGCGATAGCGATTGCACCACTGCCGCAACCCAGATCCCAGATTGTTTCGAAGTGCCGGTTTGGAATTAGATTCAAGAGAGTTCTAGTGGCACCACCAGGTCCGAGCACATCAAT
>JBDKLK010000107.1:0-4153 GCA_039795655.1 Actinomycetota bacterium | reverse complement strand
TGAGTGTTATGTAACTCCAAACGCCAGGCTTACTTGCCTCATAGAGAGTAACTGGAATAAGTTCGCTAATGTTTTTGTACATCAGTGTGTCAAATTCCGTAAACATTGCTTGGCTGGACGCAGTCGGATCAAACTTTTGTAATCCTTGCGCTTCTGCTGCAAGTGCTAGGACTTTTTCTCGCAAATCCAAGTAGAATTCCGAACCAAGTCGGTGCTCTTGGCCGCTTGGTAAATATGCAAAATCATTGATGAGGAGAGCACTTGAAACCCAATTTTCATCAATGGCATAGTCGAGATTCAAGAGGCTGGTAAGAGCATCAGACGCGTTGGCCTCACTCGTGAAAAGTCGAAAATACTTTACCGTCATTTAGACGAACCTATCACTCGATTAGAAACAGATTGAATCACTGAATTTACGAAGTCCCGCCTATTCGAAAATTCTTGGTACACAAACATTCCGTCGTCCCCCGCGAAAATACTCGAGAGAGCCGATTTTGTTGTTGTCCATAAAGTTCCCGTGCTGTGCTTCGGGTTTTCTTCGATTATGTATTTTCCGATATCCCGATTTCTTAGAGCCCCCTCAACTAAGACACTTATGTAATCCGCTCCCAGGGACCGCACATAGGACTCCTCCGTGCCATGTTTTTCATACAGGGGTGCATTCAACTTGATTGCAATAACTGTCGACAAATCCGCTGTGAGCCAGTCTTGCAATTCAGTAGGGAAGTCAGTTTCGAACTCCCATAAAGCGTCGCGATTTCTAGCGGAATTAAACTCACAAATCACAATCGATGGTCTTGCAAGATCACCTTCAAGGGCCGCGAAATATCTCTGTCTTTCAATTAGCGCATTCTTCGGAGGGCTTAGCTCCTTCGGTGATGCGCTTGTACGCATGACGTAAATAGAGCATTCGATTCGGAGTAAGCCACCAAAGGAGTGCTTTGGCAATTGGAAATGGCTCTGTGTGAAATCCGCGGAGATGGGGGTGGGCTCTGACACCCATTTATATCCGGTAGTAGCTGAGTATGCAGTTACGAAGAAACCCAATCCAGCATATTCCGGGTCCAAATTGAGACTTTGCAGAGCGGCGGTTAGTTCCAGATCTATGTCGACAGAAAGTGGGCATGAAAGACCTGGGTGCCATTCTGGGATTTCTACTGAAATTTCCTGACTTAGAGTTTTATCGGCAAGTGCAACTTTCCAAGTTACCTGTTCAGATGCCAACTGTAGATACGGAGCTAAAGCGTTAGTCAACATCAGACTCAGCCCTCATCCGATTCAAATTCACATGAAACCAACATGTCAGATGGATATTTAACTACTACTTTTAGTTCGTCTTTACCGTCCAAATCTGTAGAGGTGATTTCACTAGTTTTGAATTCGATCCAACGCCCAGCTGTACCTTCGCTGTATAAAATTTTCTCCACAGTTGGCGCTATAGAGCCAGCAGGTGCCTCCTTCTCGAAAGAGTCGCCTAGCCAAACTTTCAAACTTGGAAAATACTTTGTCGCTGATCCGGAAGTCGACTTTCCCGAGGGCTTGAAAAAGAATTCACCAATACAAAAACCATCTGATTTCGAAACTAGTTTTGGTCTAGCAGATGTTCGAATTTTAAGTGACGAGGAACGTCCACCGCCACCACCGCCACCACCAGTAGATGGTGGCTTTATTGAGCCACCGGTCACTCCAAGGCCAGTAATTAATTTTCCAAGCCTGTTTGCCAAGTCAACTGGCGTGTCAATCTCCTCACCTGTCTTTCCCTTTGAAGATTTTCCCGAATCGAATATTTTGGTAATTCCGTCTTCAGCTTGACCGACAGGGTTGCGCGCGCCTGAAGGCAGGTCCAACCTGCCTCTCAACCATTTATCGTGTGTTGGCGTTTCCGCTTTACGAAAGGCTTTTTCAAAGTTTTTTCCAACTCTGAAAACGCCGAACACTTTACTCCCATCTTCAGGCGCCGAAACAGGCATATATTCGACGATGAGTTTTGCGGAGCGCATGAGAGCAACAGTGGAGCCTGGTGTTAGACCCTTTTCAACATGTTCTCCATCTTCGGTAGTAGGGTCTAGCGATTTAAGCCAGGTGAGTTTCCCCAAGGTCTTATCTGTTCCGGTTACCCACTTTGATAGATGTTCAAGTGATCCGTTGAATTTTAGATCTTCTGAGTAAATCTTGCTTCCTGAGTTGTCCTCTAGGTAAGCGGAAACGAAATGCCTAATTGGTGAGCCTTCAGAGCGTGGATCAGGGATCTCGAATGTTTCACCTAGGTAGGTAATGGAAGCGGTCAATGTTGGGGGCTCCGATTTAGACCCGACCAAGTGAGGCCATGCATTAATCAAGAGAGTGGTTGCCAGGCTTTCCATTTGGACATTTGGCTCATCCATGTCTGGGTCTATTACTCCAATTACGGTGCCTGTGCCTTTATCGAGGTGTTTATCTAGACCAAAAACTTTGGCTAGCTGCAGGGCTTCGTCGCCCAAAAGAGGTTGAACGCCATCAAAATCTTCGACGTCAACGCGACCCCACCAGTGGCGGCCCGTGTAATTGAACCCATTGTGCTTTAGTCCCTTGCTGGCAGCCATAGCCATGAACCGCTGCTCCGGCTTTCCATTTTGGATTATTTGGGAATAAACAACAATCGTTCGAATTCGACTTGCACTAAAGAGTACATTTCGACCAATTCCGTAGCTGCCGCCGCCCGTCGTTCTAGACTCAAGCTGGCCGCTGAAATAAAAGAAGTTGCAGAAGTTAGAATCGTCTTCTTTTCTAGCGTCAGTGCCACCTGTTAGGCCGCGAGTACCTGAGTCGCTAACAATGAGGATGGGCAGAGAATTCTTATTAGGAGAGATTCGTATTTCTTCATCACTCTTGTGAGGCCCATCAAGTTGAATCATCTCCTTGAGAACAGCGAGTCCCTCAGGCGACAACATCTCATAATGTAAACCGAAGGTGATACTAGGTGATTCTGGCAATCGTTGATCATTTGAATTTTGGAGAGTTTCTCGCAGGAAAACTGACCACTTGTCCAAGGAAATTGAGCTATCTAATACGTTGTTTAGAAGCTCAGTTCTCGTTCCACCCGTGGAACGCATGTCTTCGGAGTAGTTACTTGGAACTTTCATAGCTCGAATACAGTTCTCCAATTAGTGGAATCCCCGACCTTTGTGGCAGGTAGGTCGGTCAAGTTGATACTGTACTGAACGTCTGAGATTGACGATAGGTGGATTGTGCTTATGGAACTCGCAGTAATCTTAGGGAAATCCTCATCGACTTCGAACAGAGTGGCTGAGACAACCTTGAATTTCCAGGTTGAAAACCAAGTGGGCATCGAGTTTAGAAGTGGCCAAACGCCGCTCATTTTCTCTTGGATCAGATGAGTTCCGCCAACTAACGGTGCAATCTCGTGGATGAGAAGTTCAAGTGTGAGGCCTTCCGACGCTCGTTCGATCTGAAAATGTGCGATCTTTAGGCTTGTGTCTTTTGAAGCTGCTAACTGGTTTAACCCATGAATCGAGCAAGTCTTTCGACTCAAAATAGTCGATGCCTTGGATTCGACAGCGAAATTGGCAAATTCGAAGTCATGTCGAGTTTTATCTTGGCCAAACCAGGCAGCCAAAGCTCCCGCGCCACTTCTTTCAGCCATGCCACGTAATGTTAGCAATTCGCCTATTAATCCGGTTATCTGGTTTCCAGATAGTTCTTTGTTTTCTAGGGCTCTAAGAATTTCACGCCAGCGCTGAACTACGATGTTAACGTGGTCCAACACCATCGCGGGGTGCCCGGAAACTTTTTCGGACAATGCATCAGTGATTTCTTGGCAGATTGGTGCGAAAAGCTCATCCACATCGTTGACAAGGCAGAAGACGTCAATGAAATCAAATTTCTCGCCGTTAGGGTGTGTAAGTTCACGCTTTTCAATACCGATGTAGTTAGTAAGCATTGCTGGTTCGAAAACTGAATCAGCTGGTAGGGGGATCAATAAGTGTGGGTTCCCGCTGCTGTCCCTGCCAGCGAATATAGGCTCACCATTGAAAGTCTTATCAGTCTGCTTCGTTCTGATCCCAGTGGCCTTGTCATGTGGCTCAAGTTTCTTGAATAACTCCCCGAGGAAAGTGCTGTTTGGTGCTTCAACTATTACGTTTTCCAATTTTCA
>JBDKLK010000106.1:0-4207 GCA_039795655.1 Actinomycetota bacterium | reverse complement strand
CAACCCCTGCCAAAAGTAGCTTTACTGTTTTCGGTTCAACTTTTCCTTCAACTTTAGCCATGTAAGTTTTCTGAACCTCAAAACTAGGGTGGCTTAATCGCTGGGCTAGATCTCCGTCATTAGTCAGAATTATTAGCCCCTCTGTCATTTCATCAAGTCTGCCCACATGGAACAAGCGTTCCGAATATTGGGTTACGTAATGTCCTAAATGTCGTTTTTTAGGGTCACTCATAGCGCTTACGACACCAACTGGCTTATTTAGGGCGACCACGATTGTGTTTTCACGCTTGAGAATCAGAATCCCATCGACGCGAATTTCATCAGAAGCTGATGCTCGGGAGCCAAGTTCCTTCACAATTTCGCCATTCACCGAAACGCGACCTGCACTGATCAATATTTCGCAATACCTACGGGAACCGACTCCTGAATCAGCCATAAGTTTTTGAAGACGAATTTGTTCCATATTGTATAAACTTAAATATTAGAGTTCGTCAATATCATTGAATTCTGGACTTATATCAGGTAATAGTCCAGCAATTTCTGGCAAATCTTTGAGGCTGTCAAGACCCATTTTCTCTAAGAACATCTGAGAAGTACCGTATAACAGGGCTCCGGATTCAGGATCTGTCTGCACGATCTCGATAAGTCCTCTAGCCTCTAGAGTCTTTACTACGCCATCGATATTCACGCCACGAATAGCCGAAATTCGTGCTCGAGTGACTGGCTGCTTATAGGCAATTACTGCTAACGTCTCGAGTGAAGCTTGAGTGAGTCGAGCCACCTGACCATCTCTCACATATCTTTCAATCCATGCGCCTAGTTCAGGTTTTGTGTAAAACCGGTATCCCCCAGCCACACTGCGGATTTCGATGCCGAAATGATCTTGGTTGTATTTTTTAATGAGAGCATCGAACGCATGGTCGACTTTGTCTACAGTGAACCCAAGGGTTGCTGCCAAAGAAAGAGATGTCAAAGGCTCATCAGAAATGAGCAACAAGGCTTCAACTAATGCTTCTAAGTCGACATTTTCTGTCAATAATGTGTCATTTGCTGCTTGAATTTCAGTCATTTTCTTCGCTTTCTGACTCATCTACAAACTCTTCGGTCTCAATGCTTTCAACATCAAGGTCCTCGGATCCAATCCATCGGATTGTTAATTCTCCCAATGCAACACTTTGTTCAAAGGCAATTAGGCGCTCTCGATACAGCTCTAAACAAGCCAGGAAGCGGGCCACAATGACCATAGTGTGTTCTGCATCCGCTACTAATGTCCTAAATGTGGTGATTTTTCGTCGTTTAACGGTGGCTGCTATAGCAATCGCCTGCTCTCGCACGCTCACTAATGGATTGTGGAGGTGAGTCAACCCTACTTCTGGCGCCGGTGGAGCAGGTGCAAATGTGGCAATTGCTATGGCTGCAAGCTGTTCAGGGCTGATTGAGATGAGAACTTCTGGCAAAAGGGACCTGTATGGCTCTTCTAGCGGCACATTTCGGATAAATCGATGGGATTCGGCTTCCATAGAGGTGGCGAAAATGCTGGCCACCTCTTTAAATGCCTTGTATTGAAGCAATCTTGCGAACAGAAGGTCTCTGGCTTCAAGGACTGCGAGGTCTTCCTCGTCCTCCACTTCCCCACTTGGCAGGAGTTTTGCAGCCTTTAGGTCAAGCAGGGTCGCTGCGATTACCAAAAACTCAGTGGCTTCATTCAAATCCCAGGCGGAACCTTGATCACGAATATGGGCGATGAACTCATCTGTTACTTCGTGGAGGGCCAAAACCGTAACTTCGAGCTTTTGCTTGGAAATCAGGTGTAAAAGCAGATCAAACGGCCCCTCAAAATCAGCCAATCTGACCCGGAATTGATTCGGGTTGGCATCCTCAAGACTTTGAGTAAGGGTGGAAGTCACGGGCGGACAATAGTTGAGAGAGTCCAATTGGTGAACTCGCATCTTGCCCACACCATCACCTTTGCAATAATGTCTGCCTAGCGATACATCAAGATAAATTTTTAAAGAGAAAAGGCTTTATCGACAAATGTCTATTTCACTAGACGAATGGCTCTCATACGAACCAAAGGCGCCTAAACAAAAATCAGCTGTTGGCCCTGCTGCAGTAATTTCTGTGTTCAACCAAAAAGGTGGTGTCGGTAAAACCACATCTACAAGTTCTTTAGGTGACGCGCTTGCGGGTTTTGGTCGAAAAGTTTTGGTAGTTGATTTCGATCCACAAGGTTCATTAACAGTTGGTCTAACTGGAAATCACGAAATCTCCCCTTCTATCTATGACGTAATTGTTGGTGGAGTGCCAAGCACGGATGTCATTTTGAAAACTAGAACGGCTGGTCTTGATTTACTGCCAGCTGGAATTGATCTTGCTGCTGCTGAAGCTTGGCTATTCAACGAAGTTGGTCGTGAATATGCATTGCAAAGAGCGCTCGCTCCAGTGATGAACGACTACGACTACATTTTGATTGACTGCTTGCCATCTCTTGGTTTGCTAGCGATTAATGCGCTTTCAGTTAGTCAAGGTTTGATAATTCCACTTCAATGCGAGTTCTATGCATTAAAAGGCCTTGCACTATTGCAAGAAACTTTGGAAAAGGTAACTAGCCGAATCAATCCGAATCTTGACATTGTTGGCATTCTTCCAACTCGAGTTCGCAACATGAAGCATCACACTGAAGTTCTTGAACTTGTAATAAACCAATTCGGTGAAAAAGTTTTCCACACAATCATTCCTGACACTGTGAAAGTCAGCGATTCCACTATGGCTGCTCAACCAGTTACTAGTTATGCCCCGTCTTCCAACGCTGCCAGCGCATATCGAAATGCTGCAGCACAACTGATCGAACGAATTGAAGGTAAGAAATGAGTAAGAGACCAGCACTTCCTGGTGCAGAAGAATTATTCCGCCGTACAGCTACGCCAATTCGACCAGATGTAAATACAAATCCAGTGGTATCAGCTGTTCCAGTTGAAATTGACGATGAAGTTCCAAACGCAATGGAAGGTGGAGTTCGTCCTGTACCAGCTACCGGACGACGTCGTAGAGGCGCTGGTCGACCTACAGGTCGAGTTCGTCACGACGAAAAGATCACGGTTTATGTTTCCCCTGAAGAACTCTTGGAATTAGAGCAGGCTCGCCTAACACTTCGCGGAACACACGGAATGGCTGTTGATCGCGGTCGCATCGTTCGCGAAGCAATAGCAATCGTGGTTGCTGACCTTGAATCACGTGGCGGAGACTCTGTTCTTGTTCGCCGCCTAAAGGGTTTGTAAATTACTTTCTAGCTCGCGGATGTGAAGTCGAATAAATCTCTCTCATCCGTTGTGCTGTAATTTGAGTGTAAATCTGCGTTGTCGTAACTGAAGCGTGACCAAGTAATTCTTGAACTACTCGTAAATCTGCTCCACCTTCTAAAAGATGTGTAGCAAAACAATGCCTCAAAGTGTGTGGCGAAACTGCAACTCTCAATTTCGCTAAATCAGCACTGTTACGTACAGCATTGAAAGCTGAATTTCGAGAGAGCGCATTGCCTTGCTTATTGAGGAAAACTAGATTCGAAGTCTTTTTCATTAAGGATGGTCTAGATCGCGTTAAATATCTCTCAAGAGCCGCTATGGCGTGGGAACCAACTGGAACAACTCTGGTCTTACTTCCCTTTCCAAAAAGTCGAACGCTACCGCTTTCCAAGTCCAAGTCATTTAGGCTCAAATTAACAGCTTCACTAACGCGTGCACCAGTCGAATACAGAAACTCAACCAACGCGTAGTCGCGCATATCTAGTAAGTCTTCTGAAGACTTTAATGCATCAATCAACGCAAGAGTTTCTTGAACCGTCAAAGCCTTTGGCAATCGCGCAGGAATTTTCTGGGGAACGAAGCCTGAAGTGGCATCCTTTAGAACCCATTTTTCCCTGAGTGCAAACTTATGTAAACCTCGTACTGAAGCAAGCATCCTAAGAATTGAAGTACGTGAGTAATTTCCAGAACTAATTGCCAGTTGAAAGTTGTGAGTGTGTTCTTCAGTAATTTCCCGAACGTCTGAAATTCCAAGCCCGTTCAAGAATTCGCTATAGATTTCTAGATCTTTCGAATATGCAATCAAAGTATTTGCACTGAGTTGTCTTTCAACTTTTAAGTGACTCAGATACTCTTTAATTTGATTGGCGATAGACATAATCCCTCAAGATAGCCTATGAATCTAA
>JBDKLK010000105.1:0-4211 GCA_039795655.1 Actinomycetota bacterium | reverse complement strand
CAGGTGTTGTACCGAGCGCAGGTTTCAATAAGCGTTGGGACAAAGAGCCAAACTCAACTGGAAAAGAATGGTTGAGTCGCGATCGTGAAGTTGGCATCAAGTTCAACGCCGATCCACTTATTTTTCCAGAAACTGCAATCGATGTATTTGGTTTGCTTGGAGTTACAAAATTGTTGGGTGTGCCTAGTAGGTCGCTGCCAAATAAAATGCCGGTGATGCTAATTGCTGGAAGCGAAGATCCGCTCGGCGGTGAACGGGGAAACACATTATTGATGAACGCATTCAGGAAAGCGGGCGTTCAAGATGTGACCTTGATCATTTATCCCGAAGCTCGTCACGAAGTTCTTAACGAACTGAATAAAGAAGAAGTAATTGCAGACGTAATTGAGTGGCTCAATACGTCGTTGAAAGACTAAGAGCGCGGACGCAACTCGCAAGCCGCGATTGCATCCTCGATTGGATCCTTCAAAAGATCCTGAGTCTCCGGGTGCTTCTCCATGAAGCGCACAACATAAGAGCAGGTCGGCACTACCTTGTCGTTTGGAAAACTACGGCGTACATCCTTGAGGGTTGCCTCCATGAGAATCGCAGCCAAGTTCTTGCCTCTGTGAATCGGGAAAACTTCGGTGTGATAAAAAGTTAGGTCGCCCCCGGCTAGGCGATAGTCAGCAAACCCGGCTAGTTCGCCATCCAAGTTGATCTCGTAACGGTTGAGTTCGGCATTGTGGACGACTTCGGTGTTCATACTGTTAATCTCTTTCTGTGCCAGTAAATCAACTCTACTTCGGGGATAACCTCACGCATTTGGCCGCTATTGCTAGGGAATCCGTGCAGCTGATTTACATCGACCCTCCATTCAACACTGGCCGCAAGCAAACGCGCGGAGCATCAGAAACCAAGCGCGTGGAAACCGGTGGACGGGTTGGCTTCAAGGGTCAGAACTACGAAATCATTCGCGAAACTGTTCTGAGCTACGACGACGAATTTGCCGACTATTGGTCTTTTCTTGAACCGCGACTTGAAGAAGCATGGCGCATCCTCAACAACACCGGAACTCTTTACCTACACCTCGACTATCGCGAAGCGCACTATGCAAAAGTTTTGCTGGATGCACTATTTGGTCGCGATTCATTTTTGAATGAAATCATTTGGGCATACGACTACGGTGGAAAAGCAAAAAACCGATGGCCGTCAAAGCACGACACCATCTTGGTTTACGTTAAGAATCCAAAAACTTATTACTTCAACAATGCAGACGTTGATCGAGAACCGTACATGGCACCTGGACTAGTTACTCCGGAAAAAGTTGAACTTGGAAAATTGCCAACCGATGTTTGGTGGCACACAATTGTTTCGCCAACCGGCAAAGAGAAGACCGGGTATCCAACGCAAAAGCCTGAGGGAATATTGCGACGCATAATTCAGGCCTCATCAAAGCCAGGCGACGTAGTTTTAGATTTTTTTGGAGGGTCGGGAACCACTGGTGCAGTTGCTGCAGCACTCGGACGAAACTTTATTTTGATGGATCAGAACCCAGAATCAATTGCAGTGATAACTGCTCGTCTCAAAAAGAACGACGTCGCCTTTGAACTAATGCGCTAGTCATAGAAATAGCAAATACCGAAATTATCAAAATCGCACAGGCAGCCATAGCCATCGAATAATTCTGCGCACCGGGCCTACTAATTAATTGATACAGCACCACAGGAAGTGTTGCCTGATCACCAAAACTTAAGAGGCTCGCTGCACCGAATTCGCCAAGTGAAACTAGAGACGCATAAACAGCGGCAGCGCGCAATGGTTGTGCCAGCAGAGGAGCTTCAACCAAGCGCCAGATCTGCCATGACCCTGCCCCAGCCATGATGGCCTCTTCGCGGTACTCGCTCGATAGCGACAAAAGTGCAGGATGGATTATGCGAATTACTAGCGGCGTGGCTAGAACCGCTTGAACTAGGGGAACGGTTAGCCAACCGGCCCCAAAGGTAATCAGGTAGCCGAAGCCAAGCACAACGGATGAAACACCCATAGGCAACAGGAATGGCAGCTCTAACCAAGACCAGCGATTGCGACTCAATAACCAGGCAACCAAACCACCGAAAAACATGGCTAAGCATCCAGCAATGACAATGTTTCGTAGAGAATTGCCGGTCGCTTGCCAGACAGAAATGTTCAACAGCTGTCGGCTACCGGTTCCGCCAAGATCTAGAAGCCCTTGCCAACTGAAGCGCATTAGTACCTGCAACATTGGTAGAACTAAAACGGCAATCACGACAAACGCTGTTGTCAAAACCACTGGCCATTCACGCAGTTTGATGCGACTACTCGAGTCAGATTCACTTGCTTGTTCGAGACCAGCATTTGCATTTCCATAAACTTTAGAAAGTGCAAATACCGAAACAGTAATGACCGTTTGGGCTATGGCAAAAGCAGAGGCTGTTTTGAAATCAAGAAATTGGGTCAGTGAAAAATAGATTTCCGTTTCTATAGAAGAAACCTTGCCACCACCCAAGAGCAAGATAATTCCAAAGCTAGTTACGCAATAGAGAAACACGAGCACGGTTGCAGAGACAATTGCGGGTCTGAGAGCGGGAAACATTATTCGCCAAAATGTATGCCACTGATTAGCTCCATCGATGGATGCCGCGTACTCAATTTCCTTATCGAAATTTTGCCACACTCCGCCTACAGTGCGCACCACAATTGAGTAATTCAAAAACAGATGCGCAATCAGAATGACGATAATCGTTGGGAGGGAAGAAGCAAAAGTCTGCAGAGCAATTGCAACAACTATGGTTGGTAAAACAAATGGAACTGCAATAAGAGCTCTAATAAAACTTTGTGCGAAAAATTTTCTTCGATAGAGCACATAGGCTCCAGGAACACCAAACAGCAAACAGAGCAGAGTCGACAGTGTCGCCTGACCGATTGTGAACCAAACCACCGAATGGAAATGCTGGTCACCAAAAACCGCAAACCAATTTTGCTGCAGGCCAAGGCCGAGCAGTTTCACTATCGCCCAGTAGAACAGCACCACCACGAAGGCGAGCGGCACCGCCCAAAGCGCTAGTTTTTGAAGATTGCGTCCCATGTCTTCAACCAGCTAGAGCGGTTTGCATTGATCAGTTTGCTGTCCACGACCACAGCATTCAGTGATGCCGGCGCCTTAGTTGCCCAAGCCTCTGGCAGCGCAACCTTGGTTGAAACCGGATACATGTACATGGTGTCCGGGATGGTCTTTTGGAACGAGTCAGCCAATAGGAAGTCGATGAACTTCTTGGCACCTTCGACCTGAGCTCCGCCAGTCAACAGACCCGCGTATTCGGTTTGGCGGAAGCAACCGTCGTCAATTGAAACTGTGTCATCCTCGAATGCCGGCGATGACGAGTAGCTCAGCACGACCGGGTAGTTACCCTTACCCGCAGAACCCGAGAAGTTCACGTTGTACGCCTCTTCCCAACCCGAGTCGATGCGAACGTCATTCGCTTTCAAAGACTCCCAGTAGCTTTGCCACTTTCCTTCGCCATACTTGCCAACGGTTGCCGCCAAGAAAGCCAAACCGGTTGATGAAGTTGTCGGATTCTCAACGACAGTTAAACCTCGGAACTCATCCCTAGTTAAATCATCAATTGTTTCTGGTGCGGCTTGTTCGTGTGTTGCAAACCATTGTTTGTCGTAATTGAAGCAAACATCACCAAAGTCGATTGCTTTGTAGTCGCCAAGAATTCCGGCGGTGGCTGCTGCTCCAATGAAGGTGTTGTCGATGCCATAAAACATGTCGGCAATTGGCTGATCTTTGGTGAGAATTAATTTGTTAGTCAAGGCACCAGCATCGCCAGCTTTCACTAACTTAACTGTGATGCCTGTTTCCTTTTTGAATTCAGCAAGTTGTTCATCGCTGATTACAACGCTGTCATGCACGGCAACAGTCAATTCCGGCGCTTCGGATGTTGTGGCACAACCGGAAATAGAAATTCCGATTAGCGCAGCGGTAACTACCGCCAGGTATTTTTTCTTCAGCACTTTGTGCTCTCCTTCCTTCGCTGGCATTACCCAGATCAGGTTTGACGGTCGAAGACTGGCAGTCTTCCTCTCAGTCCGGTTTACCGAACTCCCGTGAACTTATTTACTTGTGATTACAGGTTAGTGCGCAGAACCCGCGGCTGCTTCCTTCATCGCCTCTTGCGCTGCAGAAGTTTCACGCAGTTCAGGAG